>JBJKWV010000006.1:0-31878 GCA_045561915.1 Flavobacteriaceae bacterium | reverse complement strand
ACTATTCCATTTACAGAAAAACCGCTGAGTGATCAATGGGAAAACAATATATTCATTATGAATATGTTAAAGGAAAGAATAAAAAAAATGAATTAATATGATTGATGATTTATTGATTTTATTAGGTCGTTTTCATCCCCTTATTATTCACTTACCTATTGGATTTATTGTACTGGGTGTTTTAATTGAACTGAACAAAAACAACCTTAAGTGGTCAAAAGAGGCTTTACAATTTATTTTCTTTTGGGCCAGCATAACCGGTATTTTTTCAATAATAACTGGCTATTTCCAATATCAAAAAGAAGGTTATTTATGGGAGACTATTCAAGGTCATTTAATTGCAGGGATTTTAACGGTTATTTTGTCATTTACCTTTTATTTAAATCTAAAAAGAAATTTACTTTTCAAATCGATAAAAACAAGATTTTTCACCTTTGGGCATATTTTATTGTTAACAATAACGGGTCATTTAGGTGGCAATATCACTCATGGAGAAGATCACCTAACAGAACCCTTTAATAATTTAGTTGGGATAAGTTCTTCAATACAAGAAAATGCCATTAGGTATTATGACGATTTTGCCGAAAAACCAGTATTTACAAGTTTAATTCAGCCTCTGTTAGATGATAAATGTGTTAAATGTCACAATGATAAAAAGTCAAAAGGTGGATTGAAGATGCACACTATAGAATCATTGAAACAAGGGGGGAAAAGTGGAAATGTATTAAATTTTGAGAATCCTGAGCTTAGCGAAATTTTGATTCGTATTCATTTACCTGAACAAGAAAAGAAACATATGCCTCCTTCTTCTGGGAAGCAATTTTCAAAAGAAGAGATAAATGTTTTAAGCCAATGGATTAATCAAGGGAGTTCATTTAGTCAAAAATTGAATGAATTTAAAATTGATGATAATCTTGTAAGATATTTTTTTACAACAGAAAAGCCTTTTTATCCTAAAAATAATTTGCCTCAGCCCGATGGTCAAATAATTAAAAATATTCAATCAAAAAATATTTTAATCTTACCAATTAATAAAGGGGCAAATTTTTTTTCAATCAGCACAATCAATTTTACTGATTTTAACGATAAAAATCTATCATTTTTAGAAAAAATTAAAGACAACATAGTAAGCCTTGATTTAAGCAATAGCAAGGTAACAGATTCTATTTTTTCAGATTTAAAAACATATTCTAATCTGACTGTTCTTAAATTGAGTAATACAAAAATAACCGGTAATTCAATAAACCAATTATCATTACTCCCTAATTTAAAACGACTATATCTTGTTAATACTTCATTTCAAGAAAAATTCATTGGAGATCTGTTACAATTTAAAAATCTTGAGAATGTTTACTTATTTCAAGAAAAAAACCCATTACAAACACCATCTATAATACCAATGGAAAAGTTGAGTATTTTTGATTTTGGTAACTACAAATTAGAAGATTTGTAAAGCACTCTTCATTTAAACTTTTAAAGATGTGAATTTCAAAAAAGGAGGGACTCAGCCCCTCCCTTTTTTTTGAAGGTTAGACTTATCATTGTATTAAATTAAATCAACTATTAACTCAATAAATTTAACCAATGTAATTTCTTATAACCTTCTTATTTTAATACGCTTTAAAATTTATAAACCCTATGTTTTTTTAGTGCTTTTACTTTAAAACTTATCAAAGTCTGAACTCAATATCTTAATTAAAAAATTTCAAGCATTTTGTTAATTTATTAAAGATTATATAATTTGTATTTTTAAAAAAAAATTGAATTGAATGAAAAAAAATTTAATCCTGTTAATTATTTTTCTAGTATCATTCTCATCATGTGAAAAAGAAGATATTTCGGAATCATTTAAACCGATACCAAATGAAGGATACTAGATTTTAAATATGATTTAAAAGTCAAATTTAACTACCTACACAAATTCACCTGCAATATAAAGTATCATATCACGTTAATATGTTATGCAATCATATTCAAACAGATATAAAGGTGTTTCACAGATTTTAAACTATTCCTTTAAGGGTTACTTACTTTTTGCCTCTTTTTTGTGGAACAAATTCGTTGGTTAGCTATTATATCTAGATCACATCATTTATTACCTTTTCAAGAATTTTAAAGTGATTTTAATATCTTGCAATTAAGAATTAATATTCAATTTAAAATGAAAAATTATATTACATTGATAACAGTTCTGATAGCATCTTTAATTATTGGCTTGTCATTTATTATATCAAGCCAAGTAGATAGATATCAGTATTTAGAAAAAGACACCGTATTTGATAAAAAAAGCGGTACGGTTTATTACACTAATTTGAAGCAATATGTAGATATAAAAGGAGATAAATATCAATTTGATTAAAACTTCCTTTAATATTAAGTTGCGCTACATAAAATTAAATTCTTTTTGAATCAACATATATTATCATATTCTTGAAAAAATTTTGATGACTAGACTTTTATTTTTAATTATTTTCATTCTAATCCCAGTTAATAAGGCGTATTTTCAAACATATAATATTCTTGATTTTGGAGCTAAATCGAGTGAATCTTTTGTTAACACTGAGTCAATTAATAATGCAATAAAAGAGTGTGCCAATAAAGGTGGAGGAACAGTTTTAATTCCAAAAGGAGAATATATATCTGGTACTATACATTTAAAATCAAATGTGAATCTTCATTTGGAAACAGGCTCTTTTTTAATTGGTAGTCTAGATATAAATGATTACGGAGTAATGCCAGATGGATACTATTATTCTGGGAAAAATCTAATGGGGCTTATATTTGCAAATGATGTTGAAAATATTTCAATAACTGGTGAGGGTGTTTTAGATGGAAGAGGGACATCTTTCATGAAAAAAAATTCTCGCTTTGCACCATCAAAAGAACAAAGAAAATATACACGTCAAAAAGAAAAATTTCGAGATTATATAAAACTTGAGGATGGCCCCTTAGAATATAAAGAAAGGCCAGGGCATATTCTGACAATTAGTAACGCAGAGAATATTTTAATTCAAAATATTCGCTTCATTGATGCCCCAAAATGGACCATTAGGATTGGAGGAAGTGATAATGTAAAAATTTCTCAAATAACTATAAATAATAATATTTTAATTCCAAATAGTGATGGAATCCACATAACATCATCGATTAATGTTAATGTGTCAAATTCTAATATAATTGCTGGAGATGATGCACTTATTGTAACTGGATTTAAATCAGGTTTGAAGCAGTATGTTTTTGGGAATAATTCCAAAGAAGCAAAAAATATAATATTTGACAATTGTGTTATAACTTCTAAATCTGCAGGAATAAGAGTAGGCTACGGGGAGAAACCTATTTCGAATGTTATTTTTAATAATATATTGATTAATAATTCTAACAGGGGAATTGGAGTTTTTTCAAGAGATGATAGTAACATCAAAAATGTATCCTTTTCAAACATATTTATTGAAACAAGGCTTCACTCGGATGGTTGGTGGGGTAAAAGTGAGCCAATTCATATATCCGCAATTAAGTCTACAAAAAATGGTAACCCAGGTATGATTAGTGATATCAATTTTAATAATATTAATGCATACTCAGAAAGTGGGATTGTTATTTATAGCGATGATATTAATTCAATCAAAAATATTAGAATGGATAATCTGAGAGTTAAAGTGACTTCAGGGAACTTCTCAGAGAAATATGGAGGCAACTTTGATCTTAGACCATCATACTCGTTAGAGAAAGGGTTATTTGATAATGAAATTTCTGCATTTTATGCTACAGGTATTCAAAACCTAGATCTTAATAATATTTCATTAGAGTGGGAAGACCCTTTGTTTAAGTTTTTTACAAATGGACTTGAAATTGAAAATTTTGAAAACTTCAGCTTACGGAATTTCAAAATATATTCTGCATTTGATACGGAAAATGTTTATGATATTAAAATTTCCAACGGAAAGAATTATAAATTATTAAATGACCTTTCCCTTAAAGGAGAAACAAAAATTAAGTATCCCTGATCAAAATATCAGAAACCTAAGGATTAATACTTAGAATTTAATAAAGTTGTTGTTTAAAATTTGACTTAACATTTTTTTGTAACTTGCTTTAAAACAGTCAAATGAATAATTTTATAATAACTCTTATTTTTATTGTAGTACTTGTTTCAGGGGTATATTTTTATGCAGGTTATTTAACAAGAACTGGAAAAGCAGAGGACGCTGATGGAAATTTCATCCCTGATTCATGGGAAGAAAATTTCGGATGGTTTTTTAGCTCTAAAGGTCTTATAATGTTTGCTTTAGGTTTACTATTGGGCTATGTATTGGGTGTTCAGTTCCCGGATATATTTTAGTACTAGTTACAGAATCACAATTAATTTTGACAGAATTGGTCTAAAAAATTATTCCTTTTTTGATTGAAATCCTTTGTCATAAAAATATATAAATTATAATAGTTTAAATGAAAACCTCAATTTTCCTCCCTTTTATATCTTTTATGATTTTTAATCATATTTCCTATGGAAATTTGGACCCATATCCCAAAAACCCTAAAGTTGATGTTATCAGTTATATTTTTGATATCAAACTTTCTGATAAAACAGATGAAATAATTTGTGATGAATCCGTAGATATAAGATTTCTTGCTAAGGGGATTAAAAAAATAAGATTGGATCTTGTAAAATCTTCTAAAAAATTAGAAAACAAAGGAATGACAGTACTAGATGTTAAATCTAATGATGGTTCATTGGAATTTTTGCATGACGAAAATGAGCTTTGGATATATTTGGATAAACCTTCCTTAGAAAACGAAAGAAAAAATATTACAATACAATACAGAGGGATTCCAGTTGAAGGACTAAAAATTGGAAATAATAAGTATGGAGACAGAACTTTTTTTAGTGATAATTGGCCTAACCGAACAAGACATTGGCTTGCGACAATAGATCATCCTTATGATAAAGCCAAATGTGAATTTATTGTAACAGCACCCAATCATTATGAGGTAGTTTCCAATGGATTAAAAATTGAGGAAACTCATTTAGAGGGAAATAAAAAACTTACCCATTGGAAACAATCTATTCCAATAGCAACCTGGCTGTATGTTCTTGGGGTTGCTGAATTTGCTGTTCAATATTTAGATGAATTTGATGGGAAATCAATTCAAACATGGGTGTTTAAACAGGATAGAGACGCAGGATTTTATGATTTTGCTGAACCAACAAAAAAAGCACTTGAATTTTATACAAATTATATTGGACCTTATTCGTATGAAAAACTAGCAAATATTCAATCTAATAGTGTTAGTGGTGGAATGGAGGCAGCTTCTGCAATTTTATATAGCGATAAGTCTGTAAAAGGTGATAGAAATATTAGATGGAGAAATGTTGTTATACATGAGATTGCTCATCAATGGTTTGGAAATTCTGTAACAGAATATGATTGGGATGATGTCTGGTTAAGCGAAGGATTCGCAACCTATTTTACATTATTATTTATTGAACATGAATATGGAAGAGATGCTTTTGTTGACGGACTAAAATCCAGTCAAAAAAGAGTTGACTCCTTTCATGAAAAAAATCCCAACTATACTGTTATTCACAATAATTTGAAAAACATGAAGGATGTTACATCATCTCAAACTTATCAAAAAGGTAGTTGGATTCTCCACATGTTGAGGGGTATTTTAGGTACTGATTTATTTTGGAAGGGGATTAGAGCTTATTATTTAAAGTACAAAGACTTAAATGCTTCTACAGAAGATTTCAAAAATGTTATGGAAGAAGTATCAGGAATTAATTTGACAACTTTTTTTAATCAATGGTTGTATAATCCAGGAATTTTAAAGTTAAAGGGGCAATGGTATTATGATAAAAGTGAAACTGAGATTGTTTTAGAAATAAAACAAGTCCAAGCTGGGGGAATATTAATTGAGATGCCCATTGAAATCGCTATTGATTCTAAAAATAATCGAAAAATTGAAAAGATTAAATTGTCAGAAGCTTTCAGAAAATATCGAATTAAAGTTAATGAAGAGCCCTCAAATGTATCATTGGATCCAAACCTATGGGTTTTGATGAACAGTTCTTTCAGAAAAAAGTGAAATAAATTAATTATATGTCATTTGTTTCAAATCCAATTTATGTTCTTGGAATGCTAACTTTTATGGTAGTCTTATCAGTCTATGCTGGGAGGACCAAATTAGGGAAACAGTTAGGAACGGCACTTATTGTAATTCTATTTACAGCGGTAATAGCAAATCTAAAACTTATTCCTTCAGCCTCAAATAGCATTGATTTATATCATGTTATTTTCAAATATATAGCTCCAATCTCAATATTTTATTTACTGCTAAACATAAATTTGGCTTCGATAAAAAGGGCAGGATTGCCGATGATTAGTCTATTTATAATAGGCTCTTTAGCCACCACAGCTGGAATCCTTTTATCATGGATAATCTTATCTCCAGAAAATGTTTTAGGAACGGATGCAAAAATTATAGCTGGAATGTTGACTGGAACTTATACAGGAGGGAGTGTGAATTTCAATGCTGTAGCACTAGAATATGGATTTCAAAAAAAAGGTGTTTTATATGCAGGAACTATTGCTGTTGACAATGTTGTAACAGCATTATGGATTTTAGCAACTCTAGTTTTACCAATGTTATTGTCTCGTATATGGCGAGGCAGAATTGAAATTAATAAAACCATAAAAAATCAAGAAGATTTTTTAGATAGGAATATGGATTTGTTTTCATTATCCTGGCTTACTTTTCTGGGGATTACATCATTTTATATTTCTGAAGTTTTAGGAGAATTTTTTCCCCAAATACCTTCAATACTTATATTAACAACTATTGGTATTGCACTAGCTCAAATTAAATTTGTAGCTAATTTAAATGGAAGTCATAATTTAGGTTTATATCTAGTTTATCTTTTTTTAGCAGTAATAGGTGCTTATTGCGAATTTAGTGCTGTTTATAAGCTTGAAGAAGTTGGATTTACGCTTTTACTTTTCACAAGTTTTGCAGTTCTTTTACATGGATTTATAATCATATTAATTGGAGGTTTAGTTTATCGTGATTGGGAAATGATTGCAATTGTAAGTCAAGCTAATATTGGAGGAGGTGCATCTGCGATAGCACTTGCTGAAACATTCAAGCGTAAAGAATTAATTTTACCAGCTATTTTAGTAGGTACCTTAGGCAATGCTTTAGGGACCTATCTGGGATTTTTAGTTGTTTACATTTTATAATTTTTTTAAAATTATAATTAATGAAAAAGATTAATAATTTAAATCATTTTTAAATTAAAGAAATGTATTTAACTAGGAGGAACCTTTAAAAAGATTCTTTTTCAAAATGATTTTGTAATTTTAGGGAGATTATAATGATTAGGAAAATGGGGAAATTCAAATATTTTGGAGCTTATATTGTGCCATTACTTGGGTTATTTACTTTTCATTCAACAGGATTACTTGCATATTTTGGTTTATTTTTCCTTTATGTGATGGTTCCAATTTTAGAATATATTTTCCCCCCTAATACCTATAATTTTGAGAATGTAGAAAAAGACCTGGCAAATAATGACTTTTTATATGATTTAGTTCTTTATTTATCAGTACCTCTCCACTTATATGTAGTATTCGATTTTCTTCAAACTGTTTCACAAAACTCAATGGTGCTTTCAGATCTTATTGCATCTATTTTTATGATGGGAACAATTCTTGGTGTAAATGGAATTAATATAGGTCATGAACTAGGGCATAAGACCAAACATAAAACTAAAACTTTTTTCGCTCACATAATGCTTCTCACAGCTATTCAAAATCACTTTATACCATATCACAATGGTGGTCATCACAGAGATGTTGCCACTCCGGATGATTTGAGTTCTGCAAAAGAAGGAGATATTTTTTACTTTTTTGCTTTAAGGTCACAGATAGGAGGCTATTTTAAGACTTGGAAATTGGAGTTTCAAAGGTTGAAAGCAAGCGGGAAAAATGTTTTATTAAATCCCATGATTCTTTACACCGTACTACCTTTAATTTTATTTCTACTTATTTTCAATTTTTATGGCATTAAAGTGACTTTTATCTATTTTTTAACAGCTGTGTATGGTATTTCTGTTTTAGAGGCTCAAAATTATTTCTCTCATTATGGTTTGAGAAGGAAAATTCTTGAAAATGGAAGATATGAAAGGGTTAAACCATACCACTCTTGGAACTCAGATCACTTAATTGGACGTATACTTCTATTCGAATTAACTAGACACTCCGATCACCATCATTCTGGATCTAAACCATATCAAATTTTAGACTCAAAAGAAAATAGTCCAGTTTTGCCATATGGATATCCGATGATGCTGATATTATCTTATTTCCCTTTCATTTTTATACCGCTAATGAAAAAACATTTAAGGAGGCACAACGTCAATTAAGAGTTGGTTAATTGATATTTTGAATTTAACAAGTATAATGCATACTTTAAAAATAGAAATATCTGTATTTCTTTATTTTTTTGATTTAGAATGAATCCATTTCAAGAAATCTTTTTCAGCAAACGCATTGTTCCAACTTCCATGGTTTACATTTTCGTACAATGTCATTTTAGGACTACCCCCAGAATCAATAATGGCCTTTGCCATTTTTAAAGAATGTTTTGGACTAACTACTACATCATCAGAACCATGAAAAATCCAAACAGGAACTTTTCTTGCGTATGACTTAGCAAGTTGTGGAATTCCACTTCCACAAATAGGTGTAGCAGCAGCAAACATATTTGGCCTTCTATATAACATTTCAAAAGTACCCATGCCTCCCATAGATAATCCACTTATATATATTCTTTGTTTATCAACCTGTTTTTTCTCTAC
This sequence comes from Flavobacteriaceae bacterium, assembly GCA_045561915.1. Classification (GTDB taxonomy): domain Bacteria; phylum Bacteroidota; class Bacteroidia; order Flavobacteriales; family Flavobacteriaceae; genus MS024-2A. Next base: position 23,021 of record JBJKWV010000006.1, on the reverse strand, counting down.
AAATTTATCCATGAGCCTAATTACAAGTCCAAGACTTTTATTAGGAGTTGTAGTTTTATTTTCAAAAGTTTTATTCCAATTATCTGAAATTATACTTGGCCATCTATCACCCTTAGAACACTGAGGGAATATAACCCATGATTTGTATTTTTCCCTATTTTCTTTTTCTAGAAACAACTTTCCTCCGTGTATTAGTTGGGAAACATTATCATTCCCTCTTTCACCAGCCCCGTGTAAAAATAAATGGACAGGATATTGTTTGGTTTGGTCATAGTTTAAAGGCTTAAGAATTCTATAATTGAGAGTGTCATTTTCAAAAACAAAAATTTTATTTTCAAATAATTCTAAGTTTTGTGAATTTAAATTATTTGCAAGAAAAAAAATTAATACATAGATTAATTGTCTCATTTTATTGTTTTTGAAGGTTGTTTCGAAATATTATATTTTTATAATGGCAATTAGTTTTAATAAGGGTACTCTCCAACATAATTTCCCGCAGGGCTATATCGTGCTGCAACATATGTTTTGCCACTTGCAGAAACAGCCATAGCCATTCCAACTTCAGTAGTGCTTTTCCAAACCATTTGTGTGTAATGACCTATTTTATAAAAATCATTTTCTCCTGAAAGAATAGGTGAATAAGTATATAGTTCAATCTCTTCATACCAAAGTTGAGAGGCATTCCTTGCAGGGTTTATCGAATCGGTTGCTGTTGTATAAAATAAATTTTCCCCTTGGTCTGGACGTGAATCATTTTCTGAGTGATACATTCGGTCTTGGCTTGCCATTTGAGCAGCCCATTCAGAAGCGTCTTTGGACAATGAAGCAGACCATTTAAGATCTGGCACTTTAACATCAGCTCGAGCATTATTATGAATTATTAATGCTTGATTTATATCTTGTTGTGTTAATCCATAAAGCTCTGTACCTATATTTACTTCTTCGCTTTCAAGTTCTTTTGAGCAAGAAATCAACAAAACTGTCACTATTATAAAATATAGTCTTTTCATAAAACTTTATTTACATGTTAAAATAACAAAAAATAGAATACTATAATTATGTGATATTAATCAATATTTTGATTAAATAAACATATATTAGTATTAGAATAACCATAAATAAATTCAATTTTTTAAATCTTTTCGCATTAAAAATTCGATTTATTATAAATACGTAATAAGTGGATAGAATTAAGTATAAGAATAGAATTTCCATTTGTGCTTGTAAAGTATCATTGGATATAGTAGGGGACAAATGGTCGCTAATAATTGTTCGTGATTTATTCAGAGGGAAAAACACATACTCACAATTTTTAAACGAATCAAATGAAGGAATTGCATCTAATGTTCTTAATGATAGATTAAAAAAACTTATTGAATATCAAATAATAAATTTTAGAATCAACCCACAGGATAAAAAAATTAAAGAATATTATTTAACTGATAGAGGGATAGATTTATATGATATTATTTATGAACTGCAGACCTGGACAATTGATAACGTAGACTTTAATCATTCTAAAAATACTAAAGAATTCATAAAATTAAATCAATCAAAATCTAAGAAATTTATTATTTCAAATAATAAAAAAAAGTACAGAAAATTAAGACTTGAAAAATTCGGGAAATAATTATTTAATTGTTTATTGCAATTAAAAATAATGTATATTTACAATAACCATAAATCATTTCTAAAATGATTACTTTTTTTAAAAGGCTATAAAAATTATTTGTAGCCTTTTTATATATTGTAATGTATTAAACCCAGAGGTGGCAATCCCAAATAAAAATTAAACATTTGTTATTGTAAATCAATGGCAAATGTTTAATTTGAAAAATAAAATCAAATTGAATGTTATCTATAGAAAGTGAAGAGCGCCCCTGGGGGCGATTTTTTGTTATACATGATCAGCCAACATATAAATTAAAACGAATAGAGGTTGATCCTGGCGGAAGGCTTTCTTATCAATTCCATCATAAAAGATCCGAGGCTTGGACTATTATTGATGGAGTTGGAGATATTACTCTTGACGGAGAAACAAAAAAATATAAAGCAGGTGAAACCATCCTTATACCACAAGGTGTTAAGCATCGAATAGAAAACAAACAACAAGAAAAAGTTGTTTTTATTGAGGTTCAAACAGGAACTTACTTTGGCGAGGATGACATCGTTCGTATCGAAGACGATTATAATAGGGTTTAGAAGAATTTAAAAGTTAATAATTTCGCTATTTTTCAGTTTTAATATTTATAAAATTTAATGCTCTAAAAAAATTTTTATATCATGAAAAATTATAAACAAAATATAATGATGCTTGCTTTTTTGGCATCTTTACTTTCATGTTCAGATGAACTAAGTAATCAAAAAAGTTCATGGAATAATCACCAATATTCTAATTTAGTTGACTTAGTAAATCCTTTGATGGGGACAGATTCTAAGTTTAGTCTTTCAAATGGGAATACTTATCCAGCTATTGCTAAACCATGGGGGATGAATTTTTGGACTCCTCAAACTGCCAAGATGGGTGATGGTTGGGCTTACAAATATGATGACGAAACTATAAGGGGTATTAAACAAACCCATCAACCAAGTCCGTGGATAAATGATTACGCTTCTTTTTCTCTTATGGCTGTAAGTGGAGAACTTAAATACCAAGAAGATGAAAGGGCCTCTTGGTTTTCTCACAAAGCTGAAGAAGCAAGGCCATACTATTACAAAACCTATTTAGCAGATTATGATATAACTGCCGAGGTGAGCCCCACGGAAAGGGCAGCTATATTTAGATTTACTTTTCCAGAAAATGACACATCTTATATTATACTCGATGCCTTTGAGAAGGGTTCTATGGTAAAAATAATTCCAGAAGAAAGAAAAATTATAGGATATTGTAGGAATAATAATGGGGGTGTGCCAGAAAATTTCCATAATTATTTCGTTGCTGTTTTTGATAAAGATTTTAAGTGGAAACACACTTGGGCTGACAATTGGAAATTAAATAAAAACTCTACAGATAGCAAAGGCAATCACGTAGGTGCTATTATTGGTTTTGAAACTGAACTAGGTGAGACAGTTAATGTAAGGGTAGCTTCATCATTTATTAGTCTCGAGCAAGCAGAGCTAAATCTAAAGCAGGAAATAGGTGAAAAAACTTTTCAAGATGTTAGATTAAATGCTAAAAATTCTTGGGAACACGAATTTCAAAAATTGTTAGTTGAAGATCAAAATATTGACAATATTCGCACATTTTATTCTTGTCTTTATAGACTTTTACTGTTTCCTAGAAAATTTTATGAGATAAATAAAGAAGCTGAAATTGTTCATTACAGTCCATATAATGGAAAGGTTTTACCGGGATATATGTTTACAGATAACGGTTTTTGGGATACGTTTAGAGCAGTATTTCCCTTTTTTAATCTAATGTATCCTGAGTTGAATAGTCAGATCATGGAAGGATTAGCAAATACATACAAAGAATCAGGGTGGTTACCTGAATGGGCTAGCCCTGGACACCGTCAAAGTATGATTGGTTCAAACTCTGCACCTATTATTGCCGATGCCTATCTAAAAGGGAATATGAATAAAAAAGATGAAGAGGTTTTATTCGAAGCTGTTTTAAAGAATGCCAATATAAATGATGGACGACCACAACAATCTGTTGGAAGAGAAGGAATTGATTATTATAATAGACTTGGATATGTACCTTATGATGTTGGAATTAATGAGAATGCTGCACGATCACTGGAGTACGCCTTTGCAGATTTCACCATCGCAGAGATGGCAAAAAAAATGAATAAACCAGAAATATCAAAACGATTCTATAAACAATCTAAAAATTATAAAAAACTTTATGATCCTAAGTCTAAATGGATGCGTGGAAAAAATGAAGATGGGACTTTTCAATCACCTTTCAATCCATTAAAATGGGGAGATGCATTTACTGAAGGGAATAGTATTCATTATACTTGGTCTGTATTTCATGACATTCAAGGACTTATTGGCCTAATGGGAGGTGATTCAGAATTCACAAAGAAGTTAGATACTGTTTTTACAATGCCTCCTAAATTTGATGATTCGTATTATGGTTTTACAATTCATGAAATAAGAGAAATGCAGATTGTTAATATGGGAAATTATGCACATGGAAATCAACCAGTACAGCATATGATCTATCTATATAACTATGCTAAACAACCATGGAAAGCACAAAATAAAGTGAGGGATGTAATGAAAAAACTATATTCTGCTACCCCAGATGGTTATTGTGGAGATGAAGATAATGGTCAAACCTCTGCATGGTATGTTTTTAGCGCTTTAGGTTTTTATCCTGTTACCCCAGGTATACCCCAGTATGTTTTTGGAAGCCCACTATTTGAGAAAGTAACTATGAATTTACAAAATGGAAATAGATTTACGATTATTGCGGATGATAACAAATACAACAATCACTACATTAAATCTGTGAAATTAAATGGAATTGAATACAACAAAACATGGATTGACTATAATGATATTCAAAAAGGAGGGAGTTTAAATTTTAAGATGAGTAATAAGCCAAATAAAGAATTTGCTATTTCAAATAATTCAATACCTTTTTCTTTAACAAAGAAGAACTAATTTACTAAGAAGTTTCAAAAACCAATATGGAAAATATAAATAGGCCGGCGGTGGTATCCAAAAAAGTATTAATACCTTTTATTTTAGTTACTTCTTTATTTACACTTTGGGGTTTTGCGAATGCAGTTACTGACCCAATGGTACAAGCTTTTAAAAAGGTATTAGAGCTTTCAAATTCACAAGCAGCTTGGGTACAAATGGCATTTTATGGTGGCTATTTTTGTATGGCATTACCAGCTGCTATGTTTATGAGGAAATATTCATATAAGACTTGTATATTGATTGGTTTAGGGCTATATGCATCAGGTGCTTTATTATTTTATCCAGCAGCCTTAAGTGAAAAGTTTTGGTTTTTTTGTTTAGGACTTTATATTTTAACATTCGGTTTGGCATTTTTAGAAACTGCAGCCAATCCTTATGCTCTGGCATTAGGTCCTAAAGAAACGGCTACACAACGTTTAAATTTAGCTCAAGCCTTCAATCCTGTGGGACTTATTTTAGGTTTACTTGTTGCTCAACAATTTGTTCTTAAAAAATTGAAATCAGATGATATAGTAGATTTTAGCTCTTTAGATGAAGCTTCTAAAATATTAATCAAAACTTCAGATTTATTAGTAATTCGTGATCCTTATGTTATTTTGGGGTTGGTACTAATAGGAGTCTTTATCTTGTTTGCAATTATTAAAATGCCACAATCAAAAGATGAAAACGCGATGCCTAATATTAGTAAAACATTTTCATCTTTAGCTAAAGATAAAAATTACATGTTTGGCTTATTAGCACAAATTCTATATGTAGGTGCTCAGATAATGTGTTGGACTTATATTTATCAGTATGCTGAAGGTATAGGAATAGATGGAGTTAGTGCTGGTTATTATCAAATGGCTGCATTTGTACTTTTTACAATTGGTCGTGCAATAGGAACTTATTTATTAAGGCTTATGAATTCAGGGAAATTGCTAATGTATTTTGCCTTATCTGCAATGGCATTTGTTTTAGGAACTATTTTTATTAATGGTTCTATTGGTCTATATAGCCTGGTGGGTGTTTCGTTTTGCATGTCGTTAATGTTTCCGACTATTTATGGTATTGCCCTTGGAAACTTAACAGAAGATCAATCTAAAGTAGGTTCTGCCGGTTTGGTAATGGCTATAGTAGGAGGAGCTTTGTTGCCAAAGCTTCAAGGTAATATTATTGATTTTGGCGGTAATGGTGTTTCAGATATTCTTATTTTGGGTGTTTCTGAGGTTAACTTTTCTTTTCTACTTCCACTTTTATGTTTTATCTATATAGCTTGGTATGGCATGAATATTAGTAAAAGTATCTTAATCAATAATTAAGTATTTTTACTTTAATAACTAAGAGCTAAATAAAAAACACTTTAATCAATCATAATAACATCTTATATTTAACTTATTATTTTCAATGAACTTATTTTGATGAAAAGACTATTCTTTATTTTCATATTCCTCCCATTTATTTCCCTTGGACAAAACATAAACTTTTCAGATGGGCCTTATATTTTTATTAAAAAAAATAAGCTGATTGAAAAATCAATAATAAATGGCCAGGTTATGTCGAAGGAACTAGATGTAAATAAATACGATACAATTTATTATCCTTCAAAATCTAGTTTTATCAATGTAAAAAAAATAGCTGCTTTAAGTGATATTCACGGGCAATTTGATCTACTTATTCATTTGTTAAAGAATAATCAAATAATTGATAAAAATTTAAACTGGAATTTCAATGATGGTCATTTAGTAATAGTTGGGGATGTTTTTGATAGGGGAGACAAAGTAAATCAAATTCTTTGGCTGCTATATAAGTTGGAGAATCAAGCAAATAAAATGGGCGGTCATATGCATTTTCTTCTTGGTAATCATGAGTATATGGTTCTTCAAAAAGACTTGAGATACATTAATAGGAAATATAAATTTTCTGCTAGATCACTAGATTTAAATTATGATGAATTGTATGGAAAAGAAACAATATTAGGCAGATGGTTGAGATCAAAGCCAACTATTATAAAAATTAATAATACTGTTTTTACTCACGGTGGAGTTTCAAAAAAGTTCATCAAAAACAGAGGTGTTGATTTTGAAGAGATAAATAACATCATGAGAAATAATATTGACTTCTCTCCAAAAAAAATGAAATCTAGAGATTATTACAAATTATATAGTAGTGAGGAAAGTTTGGTTTGGTATCGAGATTATTTCAAGGAATATGGAAACGAATTAAGCGAAAAAGATATTTCAGAAATTTTAAACCAACTAAATTCTGAGCACATAGTTGTTGGACATTGTCCATATGATGAAATTATTCCATTATTTAATAATAGAATTTTTGGAGTAGATTCAAGTATTCAAAAAGGTATATACGGTGAAGTTTTATTTATTGAAAATGATCAATTCTATAGAGGAACTTTAGATGGGGAAATAATAAAAATTGAAGCTGAAGTTAATTAACCACACTCTAAATTTATTTCAGTTATGGTTAAATATATAATATCTTGTTTATGAACACCCCTTTCATTGCAGTTTTGATTGTTGATATAGTATTTATTTTCCTAGCCTTGGGGTTAAATAAAGATAATTCTAAGTATTTATTGAGTGGTTATAATACTATGTCGAAATTGAAAAGAGAAAACTTTGATATTGAAAAATATCTCAAACTTTTCAAAAAATTTTTTTTAGCTCTTGCTGCATCTTCAACTATTGTATTCATCATTTTAATCAATTTGATTAATGAAAAAATTTCGGTAGTGGTTTACTCTTCTTATTTAATGATTATGTTAATTTGGTTTGTAATTCAAGGAAATAAATTAAAAAAGATATAGAATTAAATTATGAAAAAGTTATTAATTGTTTTACTGTTTACTCCATTAATTTCTTTTGGACAAGAGATAACAACTTACTATCTCATTCGACATGCTGAAAAGGATCTAACTGATTTGAAAAATAAAGATCCCCATTTAATTGAAGCTGGCAGGCATAGGTCAAAAAGTTGGGTTTCTATTTTTAAAAATGTTCAGTTCGATAAAGTATATTCAACCAATTTTCATAGAACTATTGAAACTGCTATGCCGATTGCTTTAGAAAGAGGAATATCTATTGATAAGTATGAGCCAGATGAATTATACAATGATGAATTTAAGAAACGCAACTACGGCAAAATTATTCTGGTTGTAGGACACAGTAATACAACCCCTTTTTTAGCTAATAAAATTTTGGGTAAAGAATACTATTCTGAAATTGATGAAAGTATTCATGGGAACCTCTACATAATTCAAGTTATGAGTGGCAATAATGTAACTAGTCAACTTCTTTCTTTAGAATAATTTTATGAGATTTTCAATTAATCAAGAAGGTGTTTTATTATCTAATGATTAATTTATGTTTTTTTTAGATTAGGTGTAGCTTTCACCAGTACAGCTGAATGAATAAGTGTGGTAGCTAGTTTTCCTTCCATGTTAAATAGCTCTCCTTTAATCGAAGCAATTTTTTTTCCAACTTTTATTACCTCTGCTGAAGCAATTACTTTTCCAACAAACAATGGTCTGTGATGAATGCTATGAAGATTTGTAGAACTTGGATAATAGTTGCCTTGTGATTCATAGATTATAAGCAAACTAGTGACATCGTCTAACATTGAATTCATCTGCCCACCTTGAACACTTTGATTAGGATTTAAAGTAATTGGAGAAAATTCAGCCTCTAATTTTAGAAATCCTTTTTTATAATCGAGTAATTTAAATTTAAATAGTTTTCCAGTTCCACCATACTCTTTATGAAAATCTAAATATTTTTCAAAATCAACAGTTTTCTTTTTCAAATTGATTATTATTTGATTACGGGTTTACCATTTGCTTGATACCAATATATAATTTTCCCTTCATGGATGTGATACCATTCCATTGTTATCGCTCCATCTTTACCTCTAAATTGAGCATTTACCCATTCACCAATCTGATTTCTTGTTGAAGGATTTTTTGCTCCAATCGCTTTGACGCTGAATGCAGATATTGTCTCCCATCCCCATCCAAAAGTTTTTTCAATTTCTTTATATTGTTTTTCAATTTTTTTCACGAACGCTTTTGGCCCAATTACCTGGGTTCCGTCATCAAATCTCATTGTTGCTTTTTCATCAACGTATGATTTTAATGTTTCATAGTCTCTTTCGGCCCAAGCTTTGTCAAATCTCATAAATATGTCAACTGTAACTTGAGAACCCAATGCAATACTTTGACCTTCTGCAGGGCCAAATCCATTGCTAGACTGAGCAAATGCTGTTACTGATATTAGTGAAAGAAATAAAAATTGTAGTGTTTTTTTCATTTTGAATTAGTTTGTGGTTAATAAAAATTAATTTACGAAGAATAGCCTTAATTAAAAAAATGGTAGAAATTTATTATGGTTGAATTGTAATGTAACTAAACTAGTTTTGCGTTCAAAATAATCTCACAATTTAAAACACCAGAAATAGGGCAATTATTTTTGGCATCTTCGGCAAGTTCAATAAACCTCTCCTCACTTAAATTAGGTACGTTTCCTTTTAAGAATAACTCTATGGATTTAACAGAGCCATCTATGAATGTTAATGAAGCATCTGTATTTAATTCAATAGGATTAAAATCGGCTTCATTTAGTACGAAGGCTAATTTCATATTAAAACATCCAGCTAGTGCGGAGGCAATAAGTTCTTCAGGATTTGTTCCAAGTTTACCATTATCATTTTCGAATCTAGTTTTAAAACTATATGGCATTTTATTAAAAGCACCGCTTTGAACAGTCAATGAACCATTTCCTTTTGCACCGTCTCCATTCCAAATTGCATTTACTTTTCTTAACATTTTACATAAATTTTGATAGCTCAATATACCAAAAAAAATAATTCATTAATTTTTAAACCTGGAGCTTAATTAAGAATATTTAACAATCCTTTTTAATCTGGAATATAACCAGAATCTCCCTGATCATTGTCTTTAAATATAGTCCTTAAAACATCTTTACTTGGTTGAGAAATTACAGGTTTGAAATAAGAATTATAAAGTTCATAGCCTAATGGGTTGTTTGCTAAAACACCTTCTGGAGTTCTAGCGTTATCATTCCACTCTGGGGAAAGACTTCCACCTTCCCAAAATTCACTAAATTCCCACATTCCATATGTAAGTAAGTATGTGTATTCCTTGCATAATACTCCCCATATATCTTGATTATTAATATCACCGTTTCCATAGCCTTCAATATCAAAAACACCATTGTTATAAGCTTCTCTCATTGCAAGATATATTTCGGTATTGCTAATGTCTACTTCATCCGATTCAGCATTCAACGCATCGGTAGATCCTTCTACACCGCCCCTCACTCCAAAGCGATGAAGAGTGTGAAGTGTATGTTCAATAATCTCATTAATGTCATCGTCACCCGTACCCTTGCTGTCTATGTTTTTGTACCAGACCATGTCATCTAGGGCAAGTTTATCTTCAAAAGCTTCTAAACCTTCGTAAGATTGTTTTCCAATATCTGTTAAGAAATTTGGAGAATATTCGTCACCTCCACCGTAGGCTATTCTCTGTCCAGTAGGAATTCCTTGATGCCACCCTATGTCTCCCCTTAGGGTTTTAATCATATTTAATTGTGCCTCAGAATTAATTGCATCTGAATCTTTATCAGTGAGTAATTTAAATACCTGCGCAGTTTTATATAACCACTTATCAGGCACAGCTTGTTGACCTCCTATTTCGCCTGCAGCTATCAATTTAATCCCATTAATTGTTAATTCTCTATCATAAAAAATGAAAGGTTCAATGGGAACTATATCGCCGCTTAAATAAAATGTTTCATTAGATTCAATTATCTGAAAAATTGCATTTAAATTAATATTTGAATTAATTGATATTGCTAATTCGCTACCTGTTTCGTCACTTCCTTCCCACCCAACAAACTGATAACCTTCATCTGCTGTTGCTGTAATATTAATTGATGTTCCTTCGTCATATGTACCTCCTTCAGTTGAAACCGATCCGCCTTCTCCAGAAGTAACAGTCAATGTATACTGAGTTGGAGATGGTGCAGGTTTTGTTTCAGTTTCTTGGGTTTGAACTTCAGGTTGTACATTCATTTCTTCGTCAGATGAACAAGATATTAATGAAGTGATAAGTAAAATAAAGAGAAGTTTTTTCATTGTGATTATTTAGATTTTATCCAATTTAACAAAAACTGATAAAACTACATTTTTTAACACCTATATCTTAAAGACCTTCATACTAAATTAAAAGATACTTTTCAGCCTATCTATTATTTTTCTAAGAGGTTAATATAATTTTTAATTATAAGTGTATTCATAATAAATATTGCCTACTATTGTATATACAACATTTGTATGTACATTTGTAATGAGATAATACTTTGTTTGTTTGATTTAGTGGGGATGTGATTTCTTTTTAAAATTAAAAACACCTATTAGTCCCCACTTTTTTTAAGAGAACTTTATTTAGTTTAAAATTGATATTATGAGTTATAAAAAAGATTTAATCGTCACAGACCCGTCTAAATTACCTGGTAAATGGTGGAACTATTTGGTTAACCCAATTGTAGGATATTATATACCCAAAGCTACTTTATATAAAAAGCAAAAAGTATAATAAATTTCTGATCTCAAATTCTAGTAAGGGATTTTAGCATCAAGATTTGATTACTTTACAACAATATCTTAAACAGGAGATTTGAGTTTGATATATAGCCTAATCTATTTATATTAGTAAGATTAATAACATAAATCAATTTAGATGAAAAAATTAATTACACTCTTTATTTGTTCTCTTTTTATAGTCAATTGTGATTCAAATTCGGTTGAGATGGCTAATTATGAGAAAAATGTAGCAACAGCTAAGAAATTTTACAAATCATTTTCAGATAAAAAACTTGATGAGATGAGGAGTTTTGTCACTGAAGACTATACATGGTCACCTCCACCTACAGGAGTAGACTCTCTGGATGTTGACACGTGGTTTGGTGCAATGCAGGGTTTTAATAAAGCATACAATAATATTGATTTTACAGAGCAACTCTATTTTGCAGGATTGGATGAAAATCAAAAACCTAATGGTGACGTTAGAGTCTATGGCACATGGACATCATTAAATGCAGTTACAGAAAAGCCTGTTGAAATGGACTACTATGCTGTTCTTTTTTTCAATGATGAAGGTAAAATTTATCACCAAAGTGAATGGTATAATACATCAGATTTAGACAAAAATTCTCTTGTTGACGTGGTAGCTTTGATTCCAATAACAAAAGGGTTTAAAGTTTGGTATAAAGGGTTTATGAGTGATAGCAAAAACCGTGAGCGTTTTTGTGATGATTCCCGTACTTTGGTTCAACGTGATGTTAGTAACCCTAATATGATTTCTGTTTATTTATTTGATGTAGATATGTCGGAATTAGGGGCAATGATGTCCGATCCAGATTTTGAAAAATTTGCTATCTCATTGGGTGAAGATTTGTCCAATAAAAAAGTATATGTTTTGAAATCTTTGTAAAGGCTATTGGTTTTATAAAAAAACCCTCTTAAATGAGGGTTTTTTTATGCTTTAATTTCTTTTCACTATAATTTAGATAGGATTCTCTGCAGATGATTTAGTTTTCTGCGCCATGTAATTCAAAATATTTGACAGCGGCTTTCTTCTCTAAAACGTTAACATCCCACATCACAAAATTCATAGCCCCATTATTAATTGCATCTGTAAAATAGAATTTAACATTTGATCCAATTCTTTTCCAGGTTCCTTTCAAAGGAGTAGTGAAAAGTGTTCCATTTTCCAAAATGGTTCTTCCCTGACCGTCTAGAGTTCCGCTATTTTTTGAGGAATTAATTGAAGCTAATTTGAAAGCCACGTAAACACTCCCATAACCACTTATCTGACCCTCGAAAATCATATCAGTATACCCGTCTCCTGGGCTAATTGAAATTATATCTAAAATACCACCGCCTTTGGGATTAGATAAGTCTTGGCTGTATGAAAATCCACAAAAAAGGATCGCAAGTAATAAAGCAAAAATATTTTTTTTCATTTTTTATTGATTTATGATTAATAATTTTAAATATAAGAAAACTCCAACATATTTAGTGTTGTATTTTACCCTGTCAAACCAATGAAAATCAAAAAAATTAACCCTTGTTATTTTAAATGTAGGTTAGAATTTTGTTTTTAGTTAAAATTTTGATTGATCTTCTCTATCCAACTATATTAAAAATTATCTCTAAAAATCTTGTTATAAAGGGTGGTTGTCTTAATTTTGAAGACTAAATGTAAATAATTTTAGATTTTATGAGCAGATATAATAAATACCTGCAAGAAATAGAGAAAAGAAAAACTAAAGGTCTTCAGCCAAAACCAATTGATGCTGCAGATCTATTAGATGAAATTATTTATCAAATAAAGGATAAAGATCACGAGTACCGATCAAATTCAATTAACTTTTTTATCTATAATGTTATACCTGGTACTACAAGTGCCGCTAGAGTAAAAGCACAATTCTTAAAAGAAATTATACTTGGGAAACATAAACTTGAAGAAATTTCAACTGATTTTGCTTTTGAGTTATTATCCCATATGAAAGGAGGACCATCTATTGAAGTACTATTGGATTTAGCTCTTGGTGAGGATAATAACCTAGCTAAAAAGGCATCTGACACCCTAAAGACACAAGTCTATCTATATGAATCAGATATGGATCGTTTAGCTAAAGCATTAAAAAGTGATAATAAAAATGCTAAAGATATTCTTAACAGTTATGCAAATGCTGAGTTTTTCACCAAGCTACCAGAACTCCCTGAAAAAATTGAACTGGTTACATTCGTAGCTGGGGTAGGTGATATTTCAACTGATTTACTTTCGCCTGGAGGTGACGCCCATTCTAGATCAGATAGGGAACTTCATGGGCAATGTATGTTTGAGCATAATAAAGAACAACAAAAAGCTTTAATATCTCTTCAAAAAAAACATCCTGATAAAAGGCTGATGTTAATTGCAGAAAAAGGTACCATGGGTGTTGGTTCTTCAAGGATGTCAGGCGTTAATAATGTAGCGCTTTGGATTGGAAAACAATCCAGTCCTTACATTCCCTTTATTAATATCGCACCTGTAGTTGCGGGGACAAACGGTATTTCCCCAATATTCCTAACAACAGTTGATGTCACAGGGGGTATTGGTTTAGATCTTAAAAATTGGGTAAAAACTTATGACCAAAAAGGAAATCAAATTCTAGATAATGAAGGTGAACCGGTTTTGGAGCAAGAATACTCAATAGATACAGGTACAGTCTTAACTATAGACACAAAAGCTAAAAAATTATATGAAGGAGATAAAGAATTAATGGACGTTTCCTCTGCATTTACTCCTCAAAAAATTGAATTTATGAGAGCTGGGGGCTCTTATGCAATAGTGTTTGGTAAAAAACTTCAAACTTTTGCAGCAAAGACACTGAATATTGATTTACCAAAAGTATACGCCCCATCGAAAGAGATATATCATAAGGGACAAGGTCTTACTGCCGTAGAAAAAATTTTCAATAAAAATGCAGTTGGGAATTCAAAACCTATACTACATTCAGGTTCTTATGTTCGAGTAGAAGTAAATATTGTTGGGTCACAAGACACAACTGGATTAATGACTTCACAGGAATTAGAAATGATGGCAGCTACAGTAATTTCTCCAATTGTAGATGGTGGATATCAATCAGGATGTCATACGGCTTCTGTATGGGACTCTAAGTCCAAAGAAAATATACCAAAATTGATGAAATTTATGTACAATTTTGGTTTAATTACAGCACGTCATCCAGAACACAAGTATCATCCAATGACAGATGTTATTCATAAAGTTTTAAATGATATTACCATTGATGATTGGGCTATTATCATTGGAGGTGACTCTCACACCAGGATGTCCAAAGGTGTTGCTTTTGGTGCAGATTCGGGTACAGTTGCTTTAGCTTTAGCTACTGGTGAAGCATCAATGCCAATCCCTGAGTCAGTAAAGGTCACTTTTAAAGGCAAGATGAAAGATCACATGGACTTTAGGGATGTAGTTCATGCTACTCAATCTCAAATGTTAGCCGAATTTGGAGGAGAAAATGTATTTCAAGGAAGAATAATAGAGGTTCACATTGGGACTTTACCATCAGATCAAGCTTTTACTTTCACTGACTGGACTGCTGAAATGAAGGCAAAAGCATCAATTTGTATTTCTCAAAATGATACATTAATCGAATCCTTAGAAATTGCTATTGGGAGAATCCAAAATATGGTAGATAAAGGCATGGATAACGAAAAACAGGTTCTTCAAGGCCTTATTGATAAAGCAAATAAAAGAATAAATGAGATAAGATCAGGTGAGAAGCCTCCCCTAACTCCTGACGAAAATGCAAAGTATTATGCTGAATTCGTAGTGGATTTGGAAGTAATCGATGAACCAATGATAGCTGATCCAGATGTTCACAATGAGGACGTATCCAAGCGATATACACATGATACGATTCGCGAACTTTCGTTTTATGATGGTGAAAAACATGTCGATCTTGGATTTGTTGGTTCCTGCATGGTTCATAAAGGTGATATTAAAATTGTATCTAAAATGTTAAGAAACCTTGAGGAATTTTATGGAAAAGTTGAGTTTAAATCACCCTTGGTTGTAACGGCTCCAACATATAATATAATTGATGAGCTTAAGGAGGAAGGAGATTGGGAAATCCTTCAAAAATATTCTGGTTTTGAGTTTGATGATTCAGCACCGAAAAGTTCAGCTAGAACCGAGTATGAAAACATCCTATATCTTGAACGTCCAGGATGTAACTTATGTATGGGTAATCAGGAGAAGGCAGAAAAGGGTGACACCGTAATGGCTACATCAACACGTCTTTTTCAAGGAAGAGTTGTGAAAGATTCGGATAGAAAAAAAGGAGAGTCATTACTTGCATCGACACCAGTTGTAGTTCTATCTGCAATTTTAGGAAGAACTCCCACGATTGAGGAATATAAATTAGCAGTTAAGGGAATCAAACTTACACAATTCCTTCCTCCATTAAATAAAATGACCTCCAAACCTGGCCATTTACTTTCTTATTAACTATTTATTTTAGATTTTTATCTTTAGATAATTAATTTAAAATTTTTACAAAATGAAAAAACTTTTATATGGAGTATTGATTTTCTTTGTTAATGTGACATTTGCTCAAGATTTAAAATTTGGCAAAAACGTTTTTCAAGCAAAATTTAATATTGATGCAATTACATTGAAAAAAGATGGGGCAACTCTAAATGCTTCAGGCGATGCAAGTGACTATGTTGAGGGAAACTATAATACTGTTTATCTTACATATGAAATGACAAATAATTTAAATTTAGATGATAGAGGAGAGTTTACCGGTTATGTTTGGGCTCAAAATGGAGAAAATTTTTTAAATGTTACTCTTCAGGGTATATGGAGAAGAAAAGGACAAGTTTTTGAAATTGTTACTCTTGATCAAGCTACAGATGGTAATACAATCATTGCAAGAGGGATACTAAATTTTGCCAAGAAAACGTTGAATTTTGATGCAAGTATTTTAGAATAATATCAAAAGTAGTTTCAATTAAAATTGAATTATAACCCTTCTATTAGAAGGGTTTTTTATATATCCTTTTCATTAAGATTTAAAATCCATGGCAGGAATAATTACCATTCAATAATTAAAACTATTTAATTAACCTAGTGCCTTCAACTTCAAAAATTCCTGCTGCTATTCCTGATATAGTATCATCGTCAAAGTTTAATTCGAAGTCAATTTGATTTCCATCTAAAAAAGTTTCTATTATAAAAGTCGTTTTATCAACTTCATAGGATGAAAGTATTTCCATTTCATTTTCGACACCATCGATTTCATAAACTATCGTTGAGGTATAATTATCCTTATTCTTAAATATGCTAAGGATGGCAGGAACATCACCAACATCATCTATGTCAAGGACATTAACTTGAAAAACTCCTATGAATGGATTTTTATTCTTAAATGCTGCACAAGAAATAATACCAGTAAAGAGAAGAAACAAAAAAAACTTTCTCATTTTAATTTATTTATGATTAATAATACCTCTAAGATATAGAGAATAGATTATACTTTATAATCAAAATAAATCATTAATGATTAAAACTTAGTCCACCACCTACAGTTTTTTCTTTGTTTAATATCAATGAAATTAAATAAGATCTAGCAGAGTTTTTATATTAGCTATAAATCAATTTAAATGAAACAAACAAAAACTTACTTCACTATTAAAGAGATGGAAAAAGCTTTGTTAGAGATTAAAAAGCAAATAAAGAAATCTGCTTGGATTCCAGAAATAATACTTAGTGTAAATAGAGGAGGATGTGTGCCAGGAGTCTATTTGTCACATATGATTAATATTCCTCACAAAGTTGTGGATGTTCAATTGAGAGATAATGAAAGTGTGCCCAATTTGATGGTACTAGATAGCTGTATAAATACTCTCTCAAATATTTTAATTATTGATGATATAAATGATACTGGAGCAACCTTTAATTTTATAAAAAATAGGATTAACCAGCAAGATTTGAGTATATTTTTTGCGGTATTAATTGACAATAATTCGAGTAAATTTAAAGTTGACTTTAGAGGAAAAATAATTGATAAAATAAAAGATCCTTCTTGGATTATTTTTCCTTGGGAAAAAGATTAAAATGTTTATTAAAAAAAAAATAATTCCTTTTCTTGTAATAATCCATATATGTATCACTACTTTATCAAATGTATTGGTTTCAATTCCATTAACATTATACAATTATAAAATTACCTGGGCAGCTTTTAGTTTTCCAATGGTTGTAGTTGCAACGGATCTAACTGTTAGATTATTGGGAAAGGCAATCGCTCAAAAAATAATTTCATACTCTTACCCCCTAGCTATAATTTCTTCTGTTTTAATTCTCTATGTAGAATCAAACCCAATTTCGGTTTCAATTAGAATAGGATTAGCAAGTGCAACAGCGTATGCTCTTGGTATTTTAATAGATATTAATGCATTTCAATTTATTAGAGACCGTTATTCTAGATGGTGGCTTGCTCCGGCATTATCAACTATAATCTCTAATATTATAGATTCATATATTTTCTTTGCTACTGCTTTTTTGGGTTCAGATAATCAATATATGGCATCGAATTGGGTAGAAATAGCAGGCTCTCAAACCGTTATTAAAATTTTTATTGGGTTAATTTTCTTTTTACCTGTGTACGGTGTTTTACTAAACTTTATCTCAAAAAGGATTACAAATTTTAATTGACCACTATTTTAAAGAAATTAATAAAGAATTTAATTTTCACCCTCTTTTTTTGAATACTTACTTTTTTGTTAATTATTAACACTTCCGGGAGTTGGATTATCAAAAAACACCCACTCTTTAACATTAGTAGGATCTCTACCCATAGATACATCGGTAGTTTGCTCACCAAATGCATACGAATCAATAATAGTCTTATTTTCCTCTGATAGTAAAATTATTGATTCACCACTTTTTTTTAATTTATTACTTACGTGAAGAGGACCTTCCTCTTGATCATCATCACACCAAATTAGTAAATAACCTTTAGCCTGGATAGTAGTTACCGAAGGATAAGAATCTGGAATTTGATAAGGGTCATTATCATCAATATTGTCTGTAAAATACATTCCTCCAATATCAATAGGTTCATTTGAATCATTATATAATTCAACCCAGTCATCATAATCACCTGAAGAATCTGAGCAGCAATTTTCGTTACTTGCTAAAAACTCATTAATGATTAGGCCCATGCCTGCACTTTCATCAACTATACTCTCTTCAACATCTTCCGAGTTGCATGCAAAAAGAGATAGGAAAAGTAAAAAAAACAAGTGTTTGTTCATTTTAATTGATTTATAGTTAATATAAAACAATATACAAATAAGTCCCTCAACTTAATGAGAATGATATACCGATGAAATAAAAAAACCCTCCTAATCGGAGGATTTTTTTATACAACAATAATTTATTGAAATCTTTTTACAGTATTGGTAGTGTAAGTCTGTAAGTAGTCTACCTTTCCTCTTGTTGAAATGTATTCTTGGAAAGCTTTTGTTTTTTGGATTTTCCTAAGTGTAACTTGAACATCATTTAGATTTTTACCATATATAACTAGGCCATGTGTGGCACCAGGTGTTCCTCCTGCTTCATAGCTTACTAAACCTATTCTTCTATCTCCTAATATTTTTTTAGCTTCTTTAACGTTTTTGTCCCATGCCTTTTTGAATTTCTCTGGATCATGGACTTTTACATCATAGACTCTTGCCGAAAGATTTTTTGTCCAATCACCCTCAGTAAATCCTAAAAGAGAACCCATCGCACTATCACCTGGATTTGGATAAGTGAAATTATTCATCCTTTCTCGGTAAAGGTCCCATTCATCATCTGTTCTCTCTCTTTCTGTACCCCAGTTTTCTGGATCTCCCCAAACAACGATCCTATGAGTTACACCACTCTTGAATCCTACTGATTGTAGCATTACACCTCCTGATTTCCATTTTTCTCCCCCAGCAAAATTAGAAAATGTTTCAACTACATTTGATTCATAGCCTCTTTTTACATTTAGGTTGTAGATACGAAGTGAACCCTGAGCAAACAGAGTAAAGCTTATCAAAAAGCTAAACAAGAAAATTAATTTTTTCATTTTAATTGATTTATAGTTATTAGGTTACTAATATACATAAAAGTCTTTTGAACTCAATTTGGATAACTATAACCCACAAATTAAAAACTACCTATTTACATTAATGTTAGCGTAGATATATTTTAAAACTAAAATTTTGAAATTATTTTAATCAACTAAAAAAACAATATTTATATACTTTAAGGTTTATTATATTTGAGAATAAATAACCATAAATAAATTCAGAATGAAAAAAGTATTCTTATTCATAATTTTTATTCTATTTATTTCTTGTTCTAAAGATGAAACAGAAATAGTAGAAAGTAATATTTCTGAAAAGGAAGAATTTACAATATGGAGTGGAGATTTGTTATCCTTTGTAAAAACTGACGGCTCGGATCCAACAGATCCATCAAATCAAGATAGGATAACAGATAATGTTTGGATTACTAGGGGGAATAATGGGGGACAGATTTATAATATAGCCAAAGAAGATGCTTCAGATAAGGGTAAAAGCCCTATTGGAACAATGTGGGCAATTGGAACTACAGATGAAATAGAAACATTAAATTTCGAGAGTTTTAGATCTGCTGTTGGAAAACCTCAAGATGTTGTAGGTAAAGATTTAGTGATACATTTATTAGATGACGATATTTATTTAAGCATAAAATTTAAATCCTGGTCACAAGGACAAAAAGGAGGATTTTCATATGAAAGGAGCAGTCAATAAATTTATAGCAACACCTATACATTTTTTAAACATCTACATAAAATCTCTTTCTATAGCTTCATTATCTTCTTTCTTTTTAAACTTAATAAAATCTATTATTGGTTTATTTTTCACACGTATTTTTTCAATTTCGTACGCTTCTGAATCAGCAGGTATCCAACTTATTTTATCAGTTTTATATTCCACAACATATCCGCCTCTAGATTCAACACTCCAGATTGTACCATTTTTTTCAAAAAATTGAGTATAATCTTCTTCATAAAAAAAATCATTTTGATAATTACTTCCATATGAAAAAGAGTCTACATCAACTTTCATCCAATTATAACCACACATATGGCATTCAGTAGTAGGTGTATTACAAGGATTACATGATGAAATATCAATATAATAATCAGGCATATCCTCAGAAAAAGTATACGAGGAGAATCCATTTGTCCAAGTAGTGCCATTATTTCTTGTTAAAAAAGAAGCAGTATTTTTTCTTAAATATCCATCAAAAACAAATCCTTTTAAATTTTCACCATAAATTACCTTTACCCACTCCCCCTCAATAGTTTTTGTTACTCCTGTTTCTTTATCAGTGTCATTGATTATTAGTTTTTCCCCTGATCTAGATAAAATTTTAACTTTTTGATTGTATAGAATTACCCCTTTTTTATTTGAATTAGAATATGGCTGTTCTCTTACGTTTAAACCACTTTTTGATGTGACATAGTATTCTCTTTCAAATTCGTCAAACTCTTCTATTATCAATTGAAATAGTTTTAAAAATTTATAAGATGTACCATCATAATCTCTCCTAATCCAAAAAAGTGTTTCTGAAGGAATTTCTGGATTAGTGGATTTGATTTCACTCAAAAGTGAGTTGTGGTTGCCTTTTTTTCTGATTTGTTCAAGAATAGCCTTGTCAGAATCCTTATCAAAATAATCAGATATTTTATTCTGCATTAATTTTTTCAATGGTTTTTTAAAATATAAATCATAGAGAGGTTGGATAAGAATTTTTACAGAAGGTGACAAACTCTCTATAGATTCTTTTACCTTAACTAAAAACAAGGGGTTATAGTGACCAAAGTCATTACAAAAACACATAGAATCAAAATATTCTTTAGTGTGAGGTCCAGAATTAAAAATCGGAATTTGAAAAGTTGTCTCAGCTAATTTTAATATCTCAGATGTATTAATCCAATATCCCTTAAAAAATGATTCGATTGAACCCCCATAAATGGGTTGACTCAAATTTCCTTTAAAAGGTTCAATGCTTTCCTCAATTAGCTCTTGACTGAATGATAATAAAGGAATAAAAATTAAGACAAGAAATAATTTCTTCATTTTACTTTTAATTATTGTACTTCCAATATACAAATAAGTCCCTGAACCTGATTTTATATCAATTTTTGAAAGAGCTCATAAGATTATTAAAATAAAAAGTTATTTTTATGTTATTGTAAATAGCTGATAATCAAACACAATGAAAAAGGATATAATTATTTTTCTAGGTTTAATATTTATTAATTTAAATTTATTGCAATCACAAAAATCAAATTTTGATTCCGGAATTGATCTATTTGATACAAGTGAAGAATTAGTTCCCCTAAGAAAAAAATCTCAAACAATTGGAAAATGTTGCCAATTAGGAAAGGCAATGTCAAAACTAACAGGTGGTTTAAGTGATGTATACTTAACACAAAGTGAATTAAATTCCGATGGTTCATACACGATTTTTTTTGTAAGTATTTTTACTGTTGGATTTGATACTGAATTGACACAATTTGGATTAGAAAATCCAACATCGAAAATATCCAGCTTTCATTTAAAAGATGAAGAAATGTTCAATCGTTTAAGAGAACTTATGATTTATGGATACAAAGAGTTTAAAGCGCATCCTGTGTTACAGAGAAGGAAATATGCTGATATTTCAGAGGTTTTAATTGGCGGTGATAATGAGGGCGATAAATTACTCTTGAGATTCCACAATAAAAAAATTATAAAATATGTATCATTTCAGTTGTTTAACAAAGAGACAGGGTTTAAAACATCAGGGATGCCAATTTTCTCAAAATTCATTGGACAACTCTTTGGGTCAAATGAAATCATAGATACAAACTAAGACATATATTTATAGAAAGAAGTATCTAAAATTATATTCAAAGGTTAGACTATCTCCTTCAATTAAAAATATTTATGATATCCTTCTAACACGAATTAAATAAGTCATCTTCTTACGTACCCACCTATTGTTTCTCTATATTCAATTACAAATCCGTTGTCAGATGCGAACTTCTTAAATTCATCTGAAGCATTTCCAATAGTGATAAAAGACTCTATTTCAAACATTTCAAAAAATCTATTAAAATTCGGACCGTTTATAAAATCAACTCCATGCTTAAGCCCATCTTGACTATTATTATATCTTTCTATAAGGGTTACCTTTTTTCCATCTTCAGAAATATAATATCCATAAACAGAAGATGGCTCTCTTTCTACTATAAAATCAGATAAGTATTGTGTAAATTCTTCTATATCTTCTTTTGAATTACCCTTTGTATTGAGCTCCAAAATAAATGTAATTTCTTCTGAATCTGAATTGTCAAGAACTGTTAATTTTTTATCGGATTGCTTACAGCAAATGCAAATAAAGACTATAATCAGCGGTATTAGTTTTTTCATTTTCTTTATAGTTAATAAAACTAAAATATAAAAAACCCTCCACTTGGGAGGGTAATTATTTTAGTATTGTTTTACCAGAACTCTAGTAAAGGTCTGGGAATACTCAGCAAAATGAATCTCTTCAAAAAATGTTTGTAAAGCTTGAGCTTCTTTATTGTTTGAAGGACCTCCTGAGAATGCTTCATTTAAATCTTCTGAAGTTCCATAAACAAAAGTACTTTCTCCATCATCTGTACCATGGGTAAATTGTCCAGTAGCTAAAAACCCATTTGGTTTCATGG
>JBJKWV010000005.1:0-36394 GCA_045561915.1 Flavobacteriaceae bacterium | reverse complement strand
ATAAATGACCTGAGTCTAATGCATCAATCAAAGCTACTTCGTCAATTACACCACCACGCGCTGCATTAATTATTCCAACACCTTTTTTCATTTTTGATAAAACCTCAGCATTAATAACGTATGACTTTTGAGCGGGAACGTGCAAAGAAATAAAATCAGAATTTTCAATAAGATCATCGAAATCCTGGGTTTTAATTTTAACATCGATACTGTCTCCAGTCGATAAAGTTATTTTAAGGTCCACTTGATCTATAAACTTATCTGACGCAACAATATTCATTCCAATCCCAAGACCTATTTTAGCGACTTCTTGACCGATACGACCAAATCCGATTATTCCTAACGTCTTACCACGCAATTCAGTACCCTTTGCAAAAGCTTTTTTAAGACCTTTAAAATTAGTTTCTCCCTCCAAAGGCATATTCCGATTAGAATTATATAAAAATCGGACACCTCCATATAAATGGGCAAATACCAGTTCAGCTACTGAAGCTGACGATGCAGCTGGTGTATTAATGACGTGAATCCCTTTAGATTTTGCATATTCCACATCAATATTATCCATACCTACACCACCACGTCCAATAAGTTTTAATCCAGGACATGAGTCAATTAATTCTTTTCTAGCTGTCGTTGCACTTCTTACTAGTAGGGCTTCAATTTGGTTGTCGTTAATGTAATCAATAAGTTGTTCTTGAGATACATTTATAGTTGTTATATCAAAACCATCCCTCTTTAAAGCATCAATACCAGTTTGTGATATACCATCATTAGCTAAAATCTTCATATTTATTGTTAATTATTTTGTTCTAAACTTTTCATACAGTCAACAAGGATCTCAACACTTTCAAAAGGTAAAGCATTATAGATAGAAGCACGATAACCTCCGACAGAACGGTGACCTTTCAAGCCGCTAATTCCAACAGAAAGGCATAAATTATCAAAAGTTTCTGTAAGTGACTCCTCGACTAGATTAAAAGTAGCATTCATTTCACTTCGATCATTTTTTTCAGCAAATCCAGTAAATAAGGAGTTTCTATCAATCTCGTTGTAGAGATAGTTTGCTTTTAAGATATTTTTATCACCAATAGATTTTATACCCCCTTGTTTTTCAATCCATCTCAGTGTCAGTAGGCTTGTATATACTGAAAAGACCGGAGGGGTATTAAACATACTCCCAGATTTTAAATGAACAGAATAGTCTAAAATTGATGGAATTGTTCTTGTTACTTTACCTAAAATATCTTCTTTTACAATTACTAAAGTTGCACCTGCCGGACCCATATTTTTTTGTGCACCTGCATAAAAAAGATCAAATCTGGAGTAATCAAAATTTCTAGAAAAAATATCAGAACTCATATCGGCAACCAGAGAAACATCAGTTTCTGGTATCTTCTTGAACTGCGTGCCAAAAATTGTATTATTAGTAGTTATGTGCAGGTAGTCCAAATCAGCAGGTATATTATACCCTTTGGGGATATAATTGAAATTAGAATCTTTAGAACTTGCAATTTCTAATACCTCACCGATTAATTTAGCTTCTTTAATAGCCTTAGAAGACCAAGTCCCAGTATTTATAAAGCCCGCTTTATTTTCCAAAAGATTATAAGCGCTCATAATAAATTGTTGGCTAGCACCTCCTTGAAGAAATAGTGCCTTGTAACCCTTATTTTCCAAATTTGTTAGCTCTAAAGCTCGTTTACAAGCCTCATCCATAATTGAAATAAAATCTTTGCTTCTATGCGATATTTCAATAAGTGATAACCCTGATTGACCAAGTTCTTTAACTGCTTTTGATGCATCATGCATTACTTCCTTGGGTAAAATAGAAGGACCAGCACTAAAATTGTGAATTTTCATAAAGTAGTTGAGTATTTGAATTTAAATGATTTTCAAAATAAACAAATTACAATTGTTTTAATGGGCAAAGATTGTGATTAGTTAAATAAATAATATGCTTTTTAGTTTATTTTTTTTTTTGAGTTGTTAACATATGTTTCAGTTTAAATCATTTAAAAACGAAAGTGTATCAATACCATCTGCATAATCAGAAATAGATGGTTTTTGCGCGAAACCAAAATCTATTTTTTTTTCTAAAGGTAAATTAGATACTATGCATTGAATTGATTCTTTATTTTGTTCAAGATTATTATTTAACTCCATATTACTTGAATAATACTCGTAATAAAGACAAGCAATAGGTGCGCTAAATTCTTTGCTTTCTCTAATAACAAAAAAGCCGTTGTCTCGAAAATCGTAATCACTCATCAAAAATATAGCTTTATTATAATCGTAATTATTTGCGTATTTAGGATGTTTAATAATTTCAGCATGATGAAATAATCCTCCAAAAATAAGATTTAGATCATAATCTTTTGGGATATACAATTTAGAAACGTTACGGCACCCCAAACCAAAGTAATGCAAGATGTCGTTTCCTAATTCTTTTAGTTGCTTTTTTGTTTCAGAACCATCAAGCACTGCAACTCCATTTCTATTTTTTCTTATAATATTTGGAACTGAACCGAAATAATACTCAAAATATCGACTAGAGTTATTCGAACCAGTCGCAATGACAGCATCAAATCCTTTAATATTTCTTTTGGTAAAATCAAAACATTTTTCTTTTGCTTCTACTTCTAAAAAATTGGCAAAGTAGGGCAGCAAGTGTTTATCTTTCGAAGCACATTTGACAATAGCTTTATGACCGCTTAACCAAACGCAAATAATATCGTGAAACCCGACAAGTGGTATATTACCAGCAAGTATAAGAGCAATTTTTTTTGGAATTTTGATATTAAAAAAAATGTAGGAATTTATCCACGATTCTATTTCTGTCTTTTTAAGTGCATTCCCCCAATCTAAAAAAGATTTTTCAATACTCTTTAATGTAAACCATCCGTTTGAAGCTATGGCAAGATTTACAAGTGTATTGAGCTCAGAATATTCTGCTTTATTAGAATCAAAGTGAAGCAAATGATTTCCAAGTTTTACAAGGGCTTGAAAGCGTTTTAGGTTTACCGTCATTTCTTTGTTCAATAAAGTTAAAGGTCTTATTTTTGCGCTAATGTAAGGAAAGATAATCGCTATGGCTATAATCATCACTGACGAATGCATCAATTGCGGTGCCTGCGAGCCTGAATGTCCAAATACAGCGATATATGAAGGTTCAGAAGATTGGCGTTACCAAGATGGCACCTCTCTAAAGGGGGATGTCATACTACCTAACGGTAAACAAGTTAACAGCGACATTTTTCAAGAGCCTGTTTCAGATGAATATTATTTTATAGTTACAGATAAATGTACTGAATGTAAAGGATTTCATGATGAACCACAGTGTGCAGCAGTTTGCCCTGTAGATTGTTGTATTCCAGATGAAAATAACATAGAGTCAGAAGAAACCTTATTGGGAAAACAGAGCTTTATGCATCCAGAAGATTAATAAGTTCAGAATTTCTGAAGTCAATAAGTTCAATTGAATTTTCTTTCAGTATATTTTTACAGTGACTACTTGTGAAATACTCAGCATCTATACTTCGCCAGACATCACCAAAATTTGGATGATCAATTGTAATTTGTTTCATTTCTTGGCTTTCTATAGCAGGATGAATTAATAGAATTGAAATACCTTCTTTTAAATTCTCAATAATATTATCATAAAATTTGGCAAGTCCAATACCTTCAAAATCATTGAAGGACCCCATAAAAACGGATTCAATACAACCTTTGCCTGGTAGTTTAAATTTATTGGGGTTTTCACCGGTGTAAGCGATTAGTTTTTTGCTTAATAATGTGGGCAAATCATATTCTTTTCCTAGCTCTTGATACAGATTAATTAAATCCTGCCGAACACCTAAGGTATACATATGAGAATCTAAATGAGAAGGCCTCAATCCTAATGAAAATGCAAAATCAATTTGATTTTTTAATTCTAATCTGACTTCATCTATAATTGCTTTATCTCTAATCATTGCTCTTTTAGAATAAAAATTACCCGCATCATCAACTAACGAAGTTATTTTGTTGACTGGGGATATAGGACGAAATGGATATGTTTTCCATTCTCCAGTAAGGGTAAGATGAATTCCATAATCAACTTTAGGGTTTTTTAAGCAGAACTTTGCCATTTCGTAAAACCAAGGACAAGGCACCATAAGACTACAGGAAGATATAGATCCATTTAAAAGTCCAATTTGGGTTGCTTTATTTTCTGACCAGGCCAAACCGGCATCATCTGCGTGTACAATTAGATATTTTTTATTCATTTTATATGCCTAATCTTAAATATTAATTATCCAAATGTAAAAGAAAGATTACTTTTGCGAAAAAATATTCTTCATGAAAGCTGGAATTGTAGGCTTACCTAATGTTGGAAAATCCACTCTTTTTAATTGCCTTTCCAATGCAAAGGCACAAAGTGCAAATTTTCCATTTTGCACTATTGAACCAAATGTTGGCATTGTAAATGTTCCTGATAAACGTTTGCAAACGCTTGAATCTCTTGTAAAGCCCGAAAGAATAATACCTGCAACTGTTGAAATTGTAGATATTGCCGGTTTAGTAAAGGGAGCTAGTAAAGGGGAAGGCTTAGGAAATCAATTTTTAGCTAATATTCGAGAAACAGATGCAATACTTCACGTTTTACGTTGCTTTGACAATGATAATGTGGTTCATGTCGACGGTTCAGTGGATCCTATAAGGGATAAGGAAACCATTGATATTGAATTACAGCTTAAAGATCTTGAAAATGTCGAAAAAAAGCTTGACAAAGTAAATCGAGCTGCACGAACAGGGGATAAAAGAGCAAATAAAGAACAAGTAGTTTTAAGCAATTTGAAAAATGCTTTAGAACAATCGAAAAATATAAGAAGTTTAGATATAAAGAATGATGATCGTATTGAATTCGTGAAACCTCTACAGTTAATTACTGATAAACCCGTTTTATATGTATGTAATGTTGATGAAGCTTCAGTAAAATCTGGGAATGATTATGTTGAAAAGGTTAAATCTATCATAGCTAATGAATCATCAGGGCTATTAATACTCGGAGTTAATATAGAAGCAGATATTAATGAGTTGGATAGTTTTGATGAAAGGCAAATGTTTTTAGAGGACTTAGGGCTGGATGAGGCAGGATCAGCTAAACTCATCCGAGAAGCATACACTCTACTTAATAAACAAACATATTTTACTGCAGGAGAAAAAGAAGTTAGAGCCTGGACAATTCCGATTGGATCAACTGCACAACAAGCTGCGGGTGTTATTCACAGTGATTTTGAAAAAGGGTTTATTCGTGCTGAGGTAATTAGTTACAAGGATTATGAACAGTATAAATCTGAGGCTAAGGTGAGAGAGGCTGGTAAAATAAGAGTAGAGGGTAAACAATATTTAGTTCAAGACGGTGACGTAATGCATTTTAGATTCAATGTTTAGCTTTTTAAGAATGTAATTTTTCTTAACCTATTATTCAATTATAAAATTTACATTCAATTAAATCAACTATCTATTAAAATTTATTTTGAGCCATTAATCTGAACAAATATTATAGTAATGCATTTGAGTCACTAACGACTACACGATCCCACAAATGACCAACTTCATCAATAAATAGTTTATGTGTAGGGTCTGTTTGATAGATATCATGAGATTCTAAATTAGGAAAACTCATCGTATAGCAGTAAGTAAACGAGTTGTCTACTACGTCTCTTTTTTCGGATGATGCAGGACAGCCTAAATGATTAGACGTAGCTTGTGGATTAGTATTAATTAGCTTTTTAATAGCTTTTTCGAATTGAGAACGATGTGATTTGTTATTTGGTTCTTTTAACCAAAAGAAAACTATATGAAGCAAAGGACCCGTTGTGTTTTGTATAGAATTTGATGTCATAGGATTTATACTTGAGTCAAAATTGTGATGTTTTTAAAAGTTTTGGTACAATTTATGAAATATTACTTCTTAACAAAAATACCAATTGAATTGTTGATTTCTTGCTTCAAGAGTAGGCTTAAAATTCTATTTCATTAAACTATATTAGCTGAAAATAGAATGAAAAATACTGCAAATTATACCGAAGACAATATTCGATCTTTAGATTGGAAAGAGCATATTCGTATGCGTCCAGGAATGTATATTGGAAAGCTAGGAGACGGCTCTTCGCCAGATGATGGGATTTATATTCTTTTAAAAGAGATACTAGACAACTGTATTGATGAATTTGTAATGGGGGCAGGTAAGATCATTGAAATTTCTATCAAAGAAAACATTGTCAAGGTTCGTGACTACGGTCGTGGAATTCCTTTAGGGAAGGTTGTAGATGTTGTTTCTAAAATGAATACTGGAGGTAAATATGACTCAAGAGCTTTTAAAAAATCAGTCGGTTTGAATGGAGTTGGGACCAAAGCTGTAAATGCACTTTCTTCCAGTTTTATTGTTGAATCTAATCGAGACAAACAGAGTAAAAGAGCCTCATTTAATTTTGGTGACCTCAAGTCAGATCCACCTGTTGAATCTAGTTCAAGAAGAAGGGGAACAAAAGTAGAATTCATACCAGATACAACTATTTTTAAAAATTATAAGTACCGTTTAGAATATGTAGAACGAATGATTAAGAACTATGTTTATCTTAATCCTGGATTAACAGTAGAATTGAATGGTGAAAAGTTCATTTCTGAGAATGGACTTAAAGATCTACTAACCGATTACAGCAACGAAGCAGACCTTCTATATCCAATAATACACATAAGAGATAAAGATATAGAAGTTGCTCTAACGCATAGTAAAACTCAATATAGTGAAGAATATCATTCTTTTGTAAATGGTCAACATACTACTCAAGGGGGTACACACCAATCTGCATTTAGAGAAGGTTTAGTCAAGACTATAAGAGAACATTTTGGAAAAAGCTATGAGGCATCAGATATTAGAAAATCTATAATATCAGCAATTAGTATTAAAGTCATGGAACCCATTTTTGAGTCGCAGACTAAAACAAAACTAGGATCCACTGAAATGGGAGATGGCATGCCTTCTGTTAGAAGTTATATAATTGACTTTCTCAGTAATCAATTAGATAACTTTTTGCACAAGAATCCTTCTATTGCTGAAAGTATTCAAAGAAAAATTATTCAGGCTGAGAAAGAACGAAAAGAACTGTCTGGAATACGTAAATTAGCCAAAGAACGAGCTAAGAAAGCAAGCTTACACAATAAAAAATTAAGAGATTGTCGTATTCATCTACCTGATCTTAAAAAAGATCGTCGATTAGATTCTACTTTATTTATAACGGAAGGAGACTCAGCAAGTGGTTCTATAACAAAATCCCGTGATGTTAACACACAAGCTGTTTTTAGTTTAAGAGGAAAACCCCTGAATAGTTTTGGTATGAGTAAGAAAATTGTCTACGAGAATGAGGAATTTAATCTGCTTCAAGCAGCTTTAAATATTGAGGATACTTTAGAAGATTTGCGGTACAATAATATTGTAATTGCCACTGATGCAGATGTTGATGGTATGCATATTCGTCTTTTGTTAATTACGTTTTTTTTACAATTTTTTCCAGAATTAATAAAAGAAGGACACTTGTATATTTTACAAACACCTTTGTATCGTGTTAGAGATAAAAAACAAACTTTTTATTGTTACAATGAACAAGAACGAAAAGAATCATTACAGGAAATTAACGGTAAGCCAGAAATTACACGTTTTAAGGGGTTAGGTGAAATTTCACCAGATGAGTTTAAGTATTTTATTGGAGATGATATTAGGTTAGATCCAGTGATGTTAGATAAACATACTACCATAGAACAATTACTTTTATTTTATATGGGTAAAAACACTCCTGATCGTCAAAAATTCATAATCGAAAACCTAAAGGTTGAATTAGACTTCGCGGAAGATCAAAAAGAAGAGGTTTTACAATAAATGAACGCAGAGGGAAATTTTTTTGATTCAGATTCAAGTGATGCGCTTAAGCGGGTCACAGGTATGTATAAAGATTGGTTTTTAGACTATGCGTCTTATGTCATATTAGAGCGGGCTGTTCCAGCTATAGAAGATGGTTTAAAGCCTGTACAGCGAAGAATTCTTCACTCAATGAAGGATTTAGATGATGGACGCTATAACAAAGTTGCAAATATTGTTGGACATACCATGCAGTATCATCCTCACGGTGATTCAAGTATTGGAGACGCGATGGTTCAATTAGGGCAAAAGGAGTTACTGATTGATATGCAAGGAAATTGGGGAAATATTCTAACAGGAGACAGAGCTGCTGCTTCTCGATATATTGAGGCTAGACTTTCAAAATTTGCATTGGAAGTAGTTTTTAGTAATAAGGTAACTCAATGGCAACTTTCTTATGATGGAAGAAAAAAAGAACCTGTTCATTTACCAGTAAAATATCCTTTGTTATTGGCTCAAGGTGCTGAAGGAATTGCAGTTGGACTCTCAACTAAAATTTTACCACATAATTTTAATGAATTGCTGCATGCAAGTATTCAGCATCTTAAAGGAAAAAAATTTGAGCTTTATCCCGATTTTCAAACAGGAGGTATTATTGATATTCAAAATTATAATGGTGGTATGCGGGGGGGTAAAGTTCGAGTTAGAGCTCGAATAAATCAGGTTGATAAAAACACATTAGTTATCAATGAAATTCCATTTAGTACTAATACTTCTTCTCTTATTGATAGTATTCTCAAAGCTAATGAT
Organism: Flavobacteriaceae bacterium; assembly: GCA_045561915.1. Lineage (GTDB taxonomy): Bacteria > Bacteroidota > Bacteroidia > Flavobacteriales > Flavobacteriaceae > MS024-2A. The sequence goes on along the minus strand of JBJKWV010000005.1, from coordinate 27,684 downwards.
CAAGGTAAAATTAAAATCAAACGTATTGAAGACAACACTTCTTCTTCGGTTGAAATTATGATCCATTTACCAAATGGTATATCACCTGATAAAACTATTGATGCACTTTATGCTTTTACTGCATGTGAAACATCAGTCTCACCCTTAGGCTGTCTTATCATAGACAACAAACCTAACTTTATGGGGGTAAGTGATATCTTAAAAATATCTACGGATCATACAGTTCAATTACTTAAAATGGAATTAAAAGTCCAACTTGAGGACTTAGAAAGCCAATGGCATTATGCTTCATTAGAAAGGATTTTTATAGAAAATAAAATATATCGTGAGATTGAAGAAGCTAAGACTTGGGATCAGGTACTTTCTTTTATTGAAGAAGGATTAAAACCGTTTATAAATCGTTTGAAACGTCCTGTGACAGAAGAAGATATAATTAAACTTACTGAAATTCGTATAAAACGAATATCTAAATTTGATATTAATAAAGCCCAACAAAAAATTGAAGCACTTGAAAATGATATCGCAGAGGTTAAAAATAATCTAGAACATCTAATAGATTATGCCATCCGATATTTTAGTTACCTTAAAAAAACATATGGAAAAGGGAAGGAGCGAAAATCTGAGATTAGAATATTTGATGATGTAGATGCCAAAAAAGTCGTAGTTCGTAATCAAAAATTGTATATGAACCGAGAAGAAGGTTTTATAGGAACATCATTGCGAAAGGATGAGTTAGTATGCGAATGTTCCGATATCGATGATGTTATAATATTTACGAAAGAGGGGAAGATGCAAGTTGTAAAGGTCGATAGTAAGGTGTTTGTAGGTAAAAATATACTTCATGTGGCAGTTTTTAAAAAGAAAGATCAGCGAACAATCTACAACATGATCTATCGAGATGGCAAAGGTGGAACTACTTTTATTAAACGATTCCCTGTAACTGGTGTGACTAGAGAAAAAGAATATGATTTAACTCAAGGAAAGTCACATTCTAGTGTTTTGTACTTTTCAGCAAATCCAAACGGTGAAGCAGAAATTGTGTCAATTTTGTTGAGAAATATGAGTTCTATAAAGAAACTCAAATGGGATTTAGATTTTACAGATCTTCAAATCAAAGGTAGAAATGTCCGAGGAAATACAGTTACTAAATATCCAGTTCGTAAAGTAGAATTAAAAGAAAAAGGAGTTTCTACATTAAAGCCAAGAAAAATATGGTTTGACGATGCTATTCGCCGTTTAAATATTGAAAAAAGAGGTAGATTATTAGGAGACTTTAAAGGGGATGACAAATTATTGATATTAAATAGCAATAAAGGTACTGTCCGTGCTGTTTCTCCTGATTTAAGTCTTCATTTTGAAGATGATGCTAGCCATATAGAAAAATGGAACCCCATAAAACCACTGACTGCTATTTATTTTGATCCTGGAAAAGTAAGATATTTTATTAAAAGATTTCTTCTTGATCATACAGATAGAGAAGATAGTTTTATAAAAGAGGGAGGAAAGCCAATTTATTTAAGTCTAGAGTGGCGTCCAATTCTTAATATTATTTTTGAAAAACCACGAGGAAAAGACCAGCCATTGCCCTTAGAAATTAATGCTGAAGAGTTTATTTCTGTTAAAGGGTTTAAGGCTTTAGGGAATCAGCTTACTGATAAAAAAATTAAATCAATTGAATTAAAAGAAGCGCTCGAGTATGAGGAAAATAATATTCCTGAAAGTCATATGGATATTGAGGTTTCTCCTGATGAAAATATTATTTCAAATGATGATGAATCGCAAATTACACTTGAATTTTAACTATTCCTCTTTTTTTTTATTCGCATATTAATCATTTCTATTCCAAGAGAAAAGACTATTGAAAAATATAAATACCCTTTGGGTATTCTCCCTGCAGAAGTTCCAAAAAAAGTAGTACTTGATATGTGAGCAGATTCTGCAATCAACATAAATCCAATTAATAATAGAAATGCTAGACCTAGAATCTGCAGGGAAGGGCGCTTATTTATGTATCTGCTTAAAGGAATTGCAAAAAGCATCATAATAATAATTGATATGATTACAGCTGCTATCATAATCCATAAAGCATAAGAAATGCCGTTGGTCATTCCAATAGCAGTTAATATCGAGTCAAATGAAAATACAACATCAATTAAAACTATCTGGAATAAGGCTCCAGCATAAGAGGTTATATTCAATTTTTTTTCTAGTTGGTCTTCCTCAATATTCTCAACTTTTTTAAAAATTTCAAGAGTACTTTTGTGAATTAAAAACAATCCACCAGCGAGAAGTATAATGGCTTGAATCGAAATATTTGAAGTGAACCAGCCAAAGTCTATACTAAATAAAGCTGTTTTCATTCGTATTAACCAACTTATAGCTGTTAGCATAGCAATTCGCATAAACATTGCTAGAAAAAGACCTATTTGTATTAGCTTTCTTTGTTTATCTTCTGGAAAACGATTAGCTAAAATGGAGATGAAGATTATGTTATCAATACCTAAAATGATCTCAAGAAAAGTTAAAGTCAGGAAAGCGATTATCAGATCAGGAGTCATTGAGTTTCACTAATTTTTTGAATAGTACCGCGTTGTTTATTTTTATTGTCGCCTACTAAAGAATATTCAAAGGTATATGTGCTATCCTTCGTGCTTAAAATACGGATTTGAATGGGACGTTTTTCTTGATTGTTTTTAGGATTTAATTTTGTTAAAATGCATTCACAATCATTCACCCAACGTATGGTTGAAGTATCAATATTTCCTTCAAAAAGTTCAATTTCATAGAGAGAATTTCGAGTGAAGAATGAGGTTTTCAATTCACCGTCGATTATTTGTGTAAATTTAAATTTCCCATTTTGAAAAGGTTTGCAGTCTCGTTCAAGAGAATAACACGAAACAAAAAGAAATAATAATATTATGATTTGACGCATAGGCGCCAAAAGTACTAAGATTTCGGGGAAAATGAACGAAAACTACCGTCCTTATATAGTTGAACTATCTGAATCACATTTTCATTTGCCTTTTCGATATCATAAATTTTAGAAGATTCATCCGGATTAAGCATTAGGCTTTTATCATTTTTTGTTTTTACTAAAAGGGGAGAAGGTCCTTCTTTTTTATCCAATAAGAGCCAATCTAAGGTCACCTCGTCGAAAGTATTATGAATTTTCAAAATAAAATCTAAACTTGGTTTATTTCGTTTTGAAAGAATATGTGATACAGAAGATCTTTGAACTCCAATTTTTTCTGCAAATGCAGCAGCATTTAATTGATGATTATCCATAATCTCAATTAAGCGTCTAATAAAAATATCTAAGTTCACTTTTGTAAATAAATTAAATAACAGGTAGTAATATACGACTGTTAATTTAAAAAAACAAACGCTATTTACTTATTTATTTACTTTAAATAATTATTGTAAATGACTGATTTACAATAATTAATTTCTCAATCAACATGTAGGAGTTACAAATGTAGCTTTTACAAAATTATTTATTGGTAATTAATTAAATTTTGTATAGTATTGTGAACTACAAATGTAAACATAGAGTTGTTTACATTTGTTTTTAAATAAAATAAATGATAAGCAAAAGGTATTTTCCTCCTGAGTTACTTTATGATTTTTTAAAAATTGAAAATGATCAAATTAATTCTGAAATCCTTGGATACTCAGTTAATGGGTTACCCGTTTATAAATTGCGTATTGGAAACGGGAAACAGAAAATATTTATGTGGTCCCAAATGCATGGTAATGAAACTACAACAACAAAAGCTATTTTAGACTTGATTCCTTGGCTTTTGGATCCACTTCGAATCAATACGTTAAATTTTTTCACCTTCCATATAATTCCTCAATTAAATCCAGATGGTGCAAAGGCTTATACCCGTTTAAATGCCAATCAATTTGATTTAAATCGTGATTCAATAAAACTCTCTCAACCTGAAAGCAAATTACTCCGTACGGAATATGATCGAATAAAACCTGATTACGCATTAAACCTTCATGGACAAAGAACAATTTACGGAGCAGGTGTCAATGGTGGGCCAGCTACCCTTTCTTTTCTGTCTCCTTCAGCCAATCCTGAACGTTCGATTACTCCTGCAAGAAGAATTGCTATGTCTGCTATAGCATCAATTTATAATTCTATGCGAGAGGAATTACCTTTAGGTATTGGTAGATACGATGATACTTTTAATCCAAATTGTGTTGGCGATACTTTTAGTAAAGCTGGAACGCCAACTATTCTTTTCGAAGCGGGACATTATCCTGAGGACTACCAGAGAGAAGTCTCCAGAAATTTTGTGTTTAAATCTCTAAAAGTTTTGATTAATCATCTTGAAGAAAATAATAAAACTTACGATACCGCTGATTACTTTAAAATTCCTGAAAATATAAATAACCATGTTGACTTAATTTTATCAAACATTGATATAATTTTTAATGATGAGATTTTTAAAAATCAACAATTAGCAATTCAATTTGAAGAAAGCTTAAAAGATGGAGAGGTAGTATTTTTACCTAGTCTTAACGATTTTTCAACTAATTTATCCCAAAAAGCACACAGATACATAAAACTTCCTGACAATTATTTTAAAAAACCAATTCATTATAAACAAGATAAAATTCTAAAAAAATCCAAGTTTGATAAATTATTTTCAGTAAAACCATGATTTGATAAGTAAATTCGCAATTATTATGCTCTTTTTTATTAAATTTGTACTTATAAATTAACTAAAACAAATAAATGAGAAAGGTTAACTTAGATGAAATTGATCATCAAATACTAGATATATTAATTGATAATTCAAGAATACCTTTTACAGATATTTCTAAACGCCTTTTGATATCAGCAGGTACTGTACATGTTCGAGTAAAAAAGATGGAAGAAGCTGGGATCATACGTGGTTCATCCTTGAATCTTGATTATGTTAAATTGGGATATTCTTTCATTGCGTATGTTGGAATTTTTCTTGAAAAAACAAGCGCTACAGACGTTGTTATTCAGGCCTTGAATGATATTCCTTTTATAACAGTAGCCCACATAACTACAGGAAAATTTAATGTTTTTTGTAAAGTGCGTGCTAGGGACACTCATCACGCGAAGGATATTATTTTTATGATTGATGAGGTAGACGGGGTATCCAGAACTGAAACTATGATATCCTTAGATGAGAGTATCAATGACAAAAAAAGACTTATGCATACAATTTTTAATGAATTAAATTAAATAAATGGCCCGAAAACCAAAAATTGAACGCTTCAATGAAAAAATACTTTCTCGATTTCAAATTTATAATAGCCTCTTCCTTACGCTTCCCTTTAAGACAATAAAGCAAACTTCACTGTTAATGCCCTTGTTTTCAGAACATTGTCGAAAACAATATGAAATAAATAATAATCCACGTGATATTGTTAATTCATTTTTTAATCTATATGCACCTGATTTTGATTCTGAACAACAATTAGATTTGTTGTTCAATTTTATTCAATATATCGAAAGACAAGTAGTTTTGTTTGATGCTATTGAGGATGCTGGTTTTTCATATGTTAACAATATGCATGGAAGAGGAACTTTACGAAATATGAAAGAAGAAGCATCTAACAAACAATTAGGGGGAGCACTTTCAGAGTATATTAAGCGTTTTAAAGTGAGAATTGTCTTAACAGCTCATCCAACTCAATTTTATCCAGACAATGTTCTAGTAATTATGAATGAGCTTTCAAAAGCTATAGCTGAAGATGATTTAGATACTGTTAAAAAACTCCTTGTCCAACTTGGTAAAACACCTTTTTACAAAAAAGAGAAGCCCTCTCCATATGATGAGGCAATTAGTCTAATTTGGTTTTTAGAAAATGTATTTTATCATTCAGCAAGTACTATTTATAACTACGTAGCAGAACATATAGTTGATTCAAAAGATTTAAATAATCCAATTTTTGATTTTGGTTTTTGGCCAGGAGGAGATAGGGATGGGAATCCTTATGTAACCCCTGAGATTACAATTAAAACTGCAAAACGATTGAAATTCTCAATTCTAAGAAATTACTACAGAGATTTAAGAAAGTTAAAAAGAAAAATTACTTTTCCTGGTGTTGAAGATCGTGTTGAAGAATTAGAAAATATGGTTTTCAACGAACTATTTTACCCCGAACGGAATAAGAATTTCTCTCTTGAATACTTGAGTTCCGAATTAGAATTTGTCCTAAATAAAGTTGAAAATGAACATGATGGACATTATAAAGATGAAGTATTAGATATCATATATAAAGTGCGTCTTTTTGGACTGCATTTTGCAAGTTTAGATATACGTCAAGATTCTCGTATTCACCATAGTGTATTTAAAGAAATCGTATCTCATCCAGAAATTCAAAATTTCACAAAAGGATTAGTTGAAAACTATTTAGATCTTGATTCAAATGAACGCTGTAAATCCCTTGTTAAAATTACAGGTGATGTTCCTCCATCAATTTTTCATGATCAAATTACTAATCAAACCTTGCAAAGTATTAGGAGTATGCAGCTTATCCAAAACACAAATGGAGAGAAGGGCTCCAATAGATACATTATTAGCAACTGTCAGACTTTAGAGAATATTTTAGAACTTTTCGCAATGTGTCGATTAAGCAATTGGAAGGAGCCTAATGTAGATTTTATCCCATTATTTGAAACTATTACTGACTTAGAAAAGTCTGAAGAAGTGATGCGTGAATTATTTAATAATTCAATTTATAAAAATCATTTAGCCAGAAGAAAAATGAAGCAAACTGTAATGCTTGGGTTTTCTGATGGAACGAAAGATGGAGGTTATTTTATGGCAAATTGGAGTATTTATTTGGCTAAAGAAAATCTCAGTAGACTCGCATCAGAATTTGGAATACAAATTGCATTTTTTGATGGAAGAGGTGGACCCCCTGCAAGAGGAGGAGGGAATACTCATGAGTTTTACGCTTCAATGGGAGACACAATTCAAAGTGATGATATTCAGCTAACAGTCCAAGGGCAAACAATAAGTTCAAACTTTGGTACACTGGACTCTTCCCAATATAATTTAGAGCAGTTGTTGAGTTCTGGTATAGAAAATCAAATCTTTAATCCTGGAAAAAATAATCTCTCATCTAATGACAAATTATTAATGGAATCGATTGCTGCTTTAAGCTATAGAGCTTATAAAAATTTTAAAGCACATCCGATGTTTATCCCATATTTGGAGCGAATGTCGACTCTCCCTTATTATGCAAAAGCAAATATCGGAAGTCGTCCCACAAAACGTGGAAAATCAACATCCCTTCAATTTGAGGATTTAAGAGCAATACCCTTTGTAGGTAGCTGGAGTCAATTAAAGCAGAATGTTCCTGGTTTTTTTGGATTAGGAATAGCTTTACAGACAATTATTGATCAAGGTAAAATGAATGATTTAAAAAATCTGTATAAGAGTTCTCGTTTTTTTAGAACCCTTATATTTAATAGCATGATGAGTTTATCAAAGTCTTTTTTTAAGCTTACAGCATACATGAAAGATGATAATGAATTTGGTTCTTTTTGGAAGTTAATTTATAAAGAATATACCCTAGCAAAAAAGGTTTTACTGGATATTAGTGGATTTAAATCTTTGATGCAAAATGAACCTGCTGGCAAGGCATCAATTAAAGCAAGAGAAGAAATTGTTCAGCCACTTTTAACAATTCAACAATTTGCTTTGATGCAACTACAAGATCTCAAAAATCAAAAAACAATTAAAAAAGAAAAAATAGAAGTATTCGAAGCTATGGTTACACGATCCTTGTTTGGAAATATTAATGCAAGTAGAAATTCTGCCTAACTAGATTCATAAAAATCAAATGCTCTATTGAACAAGTTTTGAGAAACTTTTACGTCAATCTTAGGTGTTCCAATATTTTCTAGTAATACAAAGTTGATTTCACGGGCGGTGTTTTTTTTGTCATGATATAATAAGCTTTCAATTTTTTCACGATCAATTTTTTTGAATTTTAATTGTGGATAAAAACGTTTAAAAACATTTTTTATTTCAATAGCATCTATTTCAGGAAAATTACAGCAATAAACTGCTAAAAAGCTTTCTAAAACCATACCCACTGCAATTGCCTCACCATGAAGCAAACGTTTCTTTTTTTCATGTTTCAAGAAATAAGATTCAATAGCATGTCCAAATGTATGCCCAAAATTTAAAATTTTACGCAGGTTTTTCTCTTCTGGGTCTTTCGTAACAACAGATTTTTTGATTGATAGTGAGGGCTTTATAAATTTGGATATAATTGTTTTTTCCAAATGCTCAAGGTTTTTGAGTTGATCCCAATAAGATCTATCCGCTATAAGACCATGCTTTAACATTTCTGCAAATCCACTTCTAAGTTCTTTTTGGGGTAGTGTATTCAGCCATTGTGGGTCTAAAATTACATTTATTGGCTCCTTTATAATACCAATCTGATTTTTCAAAAGACCCATATTAATTCCTGTTTTTCCTCCAACTGAGGCGTCTACCATTGCCAGAAGCGTGGTTGGAATATTATAAAAATCAATTCCTCTTTTAAATGTACAAGCTACAAAGCCTCCTAGGTCTGTCACCACACCACCACCCAAATTAATTAAAACTGAATTTCTATCAGCACCGCATTCAGACAATTGATACCATAAATTTTCACAGGTTTTTAAATTTTTATTTTCTTCTCCTGATGACATTAATAAAATTTTTGCTTCATTCAAACCTGTTAAATTCATGAATGTATCTAAGCAATATTTTTTAGTATTTGAATCAACTAATATGAAAATTGAAGTATATGCTTTTTTGAAATTTTTCGAAATATCTTTTAGAGCATTTGAACCAAAAGTGATATTAATTTTATTTTTCATGGGAGTAGTTTGAATTTTAAAAACTCTTACTAATATGGAGAATTAAATTTTATGTTTTTTTGATTTGATTGTTTGTTTTAAATTTTTTTTTTACACGATCTAAATCTCTTTTATTTTGTCGATCCTTTATGGTTTCTCTTTTATCATATAATTTTTTCCCTCGTGCCAAAGCAATTCGAATTTTGGCAATACCATTTTCATTTATAAAAAGTCTTAAAGGAATTATTGTTAATCCACCATTTTTAACTTGTTTATGAAGTTTATTTAGTTCTTTTTTATTTAAAAGAAGTTTACGTTGAGCTTTTGGTTTATGGTTAAACCGAGTACCAAAAGCATATTCATCTATATTAACATTCACGGTAAAAAGCTCACCTTTTTCGCTAAATTCACAAAAACCTTCAACAATAGAGGCCTTACTGTTCCGGATAGATTTAATTTCAGTTCCAGTAAGAACTATTCCCGCAGTGTACTCGTCAATGATTTCATATTCAAAGCGTGCACGTTTGTTTTGGATGTTAACATCTTTTGCCACCTTACAAAGATAATATTTATAGCTTCTCGGTTCAGCATGCTATTTTAAAAAAATATAGTTGTTCTAGATCTGTTAATTAATGTTGAATAAATCATTTGTATTTATTCAAATTGTTATTGTTAAGGGATGCTAATTTCTTAATTTTACAAATAAAAAATATATGCGACAAGACAAAACAATTTTTGAATTGATAGATAAAGAAAAACTTCGTCAATCCAACGGAATTGAGTTAATTGCCTCAGAAAATTTCACTAGCCCATCTGTAATTCAAGCTTGTGGTTCTGTCTTAACAAACAAGTATGCGGAAGGTTATCCTGGTAAACGTTATTATGGAGGTTGTGAAGTTGTAGACGAAGTGGAATTAATTGCAATAGATAGGGCAAAAACCCTTTTTGGAGCAGATTACGCAAATGTTCAACCTCATTCTGGATCTCAAGCAAATACTGCAGTATTTCACGCTTTTTTAAAGCCAGGGGATAAAATACTAGGTTTTGATCTTGCTCATGGAGGCCATTTAACTCATGGCTCTCCCGTTAACTTTTCAGGTCGTTTATATGATGCTCATTTTTATGGTGTTGATAAGGAAACAGGAAGGTTGAATTACGAAAATATTTTTTCTTTGGCACAAAATATAAAACCAAGAATGATTATTGCTGGGGCATCAGCTTACTCACGAGATATAGATTATGCTAAATTTCGCGAGATTGCAGATTCAGTGGGGGCATTCCTTTTAGCAGATATTTCACACCCTTCAGGGATGATAGCTACTGGACTTTTAAGCAATCCTATTCCACATTGTCATGTTGTGACCACTACAACTCACAAAACTCTAAGAGGGCCTCGTGGAGGACTTATTTTAATGGGTAAAGATTTTGATAACCCATTTGGTTTAAAACTAAAAAACGGTCAATCACAAAAGATGTCTCATATTTTAAATATGGCCGTTTTTCCTGGGAACCAAGGTGGTCCATTGATGCATATAATAGCCGCAAAGGCAATTGCATTCGAAGAGGCACTTCAAGCAAGCTTCAAAACTTATATGAAACAAGTAAGAGATAATGCTCAAGCAATGGCAAAAGCTTTTATTGATCTCGACTATCAGCTAATCTCAGGGGGAACCGAGAACCACATGATGCTAATTGATTTGAGAAATAAAAATATTACTGGAAAAGATGCTGAACTTGCATTAGTTAAAGCAGATATTACGGCCAATAAAAACATGGTCCCTTTTGATGATAAATCTCCTTTTGTAACTTCAGGCATCCGATTTGGAACAGCTGCAATTACAACTAGGGGACTTAAAGAAGATGATATGAAAAGTATAGTTAATCTTATAGATCGCGTACTTTCGAATTTAGGAAATCCTGATGTCTTAGATACTGTTGCTAATGAGGTTCATGTCTTAATGGAAGGAAGGGAGCTATTTAATTCCTAATTTTTCAATAAATCTATTATTGATTTTGGTATTTTTTCCAATTTTCCATTAACTCTATTTACATAACACCATTTTGTATTGCAACGAGTTATAAGTTTTTTTGTGGGCATTAAAAAAAATTCAACTATTCTTTCTGAAATATAGTCTTGAGTTTTTCCAACATAAGTGTTGATTAATAATTCATCTTCGAGTTTCGCTGAGTATTTGTAATCAATTTGATGACTTCGAACTACCCAAAAATGGTATCTGTCAATATTTTTACCGGCAAGAGAGTCCCAGTGTTTTTTTGCCACTTCTTGAACCCAAAGTAAATATTGAACATTGTTAACGTGGTTTAAGTCATCTAAATAGTCAGTAATTACCCTCTTTTTTATAGAAAAAACTTTCATTATTTTTCAATAATATTAACCTCAAAGAGCTTATCCCAATTTTTTCCAGTGACAAAAAAAGTTTTCCGTTTTTTATGATAAGCAATACCATTAAAAACGTTAAGCTGTGGGTGCTGACTTGTTTTTTCTTTTAAGCCAGAAAAATCTACTACTCCTTCGACTGCTCCATTCTTGGGATTTATAATAACAACTACATCTTTTTGAAATTGATAGGTATTAGCGAAAATTTTACCATCCACCCATTCCAATTCATTTAGATTTTTTATTGCTAATTTATTTGTCATTACTTGAATACTGCTTTCTTCAAAAAAATTATTAGAATTAATTTGCCAAATCCTTTCACTTCCATCAGATTTATATAATTTATTTCCATCATTGCATAGTCCCCAGCCTTCTTTACTTTCTTGATAAGGAAATGATTTTTCAATATTTAAACTAGTTTTATCATAAACAAATCCTTTTTGCGATTTCCAGGTTAGTTGAATTATTCGGTTTTCCAATATTGTTAAACCCTCACCAAAAAATGATTTATCCAAAGGTTTATTTTTCAGAATTTCTCCATTTCTATAATCAACCGTCCTTAAGGAGGACTTTCCGTTAAGGCCAGTACTTTCATAAAGCAAATCTCCGTCAAACTCTAGGCCCTGTGTATAGGCAGTGATATCGTGTGGATAAGTGTTTATGACTTCATATGTAAAAAGTTTTGGAGCTTGACTAGCAAGAAGTGTAAATATTGTTGTACTCTCAAAGCTCTTATCTTTTTGAGTTAATACTGCCTTAATTTGATATTCTCCGAGTGGATCGGTATCTGAAAACTGATGATTAGAACTTATTGGCTGGTCATTTAGGAAGTATTTTACTTTAAAGTTTTCAAGAGAGGACTTTACGCTAAGCTGTAATTGGGAACCAGCTTTAGCCTTATTTGCTTTTTGACCAGTTTTAATTTTAATAATTGGCTCTTTTGCAATGCCGCAACTTAAGACAAGAAAGGCTGCTAGCAGGCTGATAAATACTTTCATATTTTCTTAATTTGGCAAGAATTATTAAAACACTAAATTAAGAATTTAAAACTATTGTCGAAATCATCCTAAGAAGTTATATTTGTTTCTGGGCAAGTCCTATACAACCAGCTCCTGTTTAATCCCCCAGGGCGGGAACGCAGCAAGGGTATACGGTTGTAGCGGTGTGATATAGTTAGCTTGCCCTTTTTTTAATTCGATCTAAATGCAAAAAGTAGTTTTAATTACTGGCGCCTCCTCTGGCTTAGGGCTAGCTACCGCATTGCATTTGACTAAAAAGGGATATATTGTATTTGGTACTAGTCGTAATCCTGATAAATTTACTCAATCTGTTCCCTTTGAACTTTTACCTTTAGAAATTACTGACATTAATTCTATTGAAACATGTGTAGAGGAAGTTATAAAACGTAAAAAAAGAGTGGATGTTTTAATCAATAATGCAGGGGTTGGAATAACAGGACCTATCGAGGAATTAGATATTAAAGCCATTTCTTCCAATTTTAACACTAATTGTTTTGGACCATTGCAAATGATAAAGTCTGTTCTTCCAAAAATGCGCGAACAGTCGTCAGGAACAATTATAAATATTACTTCCATAGGTGGCTATATGGGATTACCTTTCAGAGGTCCCTATTCTGCATCTAAAAGCGCATTATCAATTATCACTGAAAGCCTAAGTATGGAGGTCAAAAATTTTGGAATTAAAGTTGTATGTCTGGCTCCAGGAGATTTTGCTACAGATATTGCATCTAGAAGGTATCACTCTCCAGCACTTGAAAAATCTCCTTATAAAAAATATAAAGAAAGCCTTGATACAATGAATAAACATGTAGATCAAGGAAGCAATCCTAATGAAATAGCAATGGCTATTGATAAAATTTTATCCAAAGAGAATCCAAAGCTTCATTACGAAGTAGGTTCTTTTTTACAAAAATTATCTAAAACATTAAAAAAAATTCTCCCAAGCCGTATATTTGAGAAAATCATTATGAATCATTATAACCTTTAAACCCAGATGAAATTTTTTATTGATACTGCTAATTTAGACCAAATACGTGAAGCTCAATCACTTGGGGTTTTAGATGGTGTGACCACTAATCCTTCTCTTATGGCAAAGGAAGGCATTACTGGTCAAAATAATATTATCCAACATTATATTGATATTTGCGAAATTGTTGATGGAGATGTTTCTGCAGAAGTAATTGCAGTAGATTTTGATGGCATGGTTAAAGAGGGAAATAATTTAGCTTCATTGCATCCACAAATTGTAGTCAAAATCCCAATGATTGAAGATGGGATTAAAGCTTTAAAATACTTTTCTGACAATGGAATCAAAACTAATTGCACCCTAGTATTTTCATCTGGACAGGCTTTGCTTGCAGCGAAAGCAGGAGCATCATATGTTTCTCCGTTTATAGGTCGCTTGGATGATAATTCAACTGATGGATTGAATTTGATTGAAGAAATTCGTCTTGTTTATGATAATTATGCATATCAAACAGAAATATTAGCAGCCTCTGTACGTCATACTATGCACATAGTTAATTGTGCAAAAATTGGTGCTGATGTTATGACAGGACCACTTTCCGCGATTAAGGGTCTTTTAAATCACCCCTTAACTGATATCGGTCTGGCAAAATTTTTGTCTGATCACAAAAAAGGAAACTAGCTATAAATTATTTAATGTTTTTTCAAATTTAGGGTCAGAAAAATTTCCAAAACCCTCAATAATAATTCCTTTACCATCAACAATAATACTTTTATTTAATAAAGTCAAAACCCATGCCTTGCTCGATTTTTCAAAATCAATTAAAGCGAATTGATCTTTACTATTTATTTTCATCATTTTTTGTATTTGATCCACTAGAGCATTAAATGGTTGAATGCAAATTCCTACAAATCTAATATTTGGGTGTCGTTTCTGCAAAAGCTTAACTCGCTCGAGGCTATTTCGGTACTGATTCATTTGAGTTTGCGACCAAAAATAAAATACAGAAGTTCTACCATCTGGAATTGAAGCACTATTTACTGTATAACGAGATGAATTTTGCAATTGAATTTTAGGAAGGGCTTTGCCATAAGCCATTGTGTTAATATCCTTATGTAGAGTAAGGACCTCAGATAAGTAGTTTGGAGAGTTATTAACTGTAGCATAATATTGAAGAAAGAGTTCATGCTGACTATGATTTTTAAAAGTTAAAATTTCTTCAAAAGCAATTGCCCTAGCAATATTGTTACGAAGTAATCTTCCATTTATCAACTTATCTAAAACCTCTAAACGTCTTATGTTAAAGTCAGTAGTTTCTTTCGCTTTGAAATATGATTCGCCAGGATTTAAAGCATTTTGGTTGATATAATTTATAACATAATTAACATATGGATCAAAAAAGGCTAAATCATTATCACCAAAATTTAAAAATCTACGGTATGAAAAAAATAAACTATCCTCTTCAAGTGTCCATTGCGAGCCTCGTAATAAAGCATATCTTTCTTTGATATTAGCATATTGATAAATATAAGCAGCCTGTGTAACTTTTTGAGCTATAGGGCTTAGCTTATTAATAGAGTCCATTTGAATCCATAATTTTTTTTTATCAAGAAGTAATGAATCAATGATTTTTTGAAATACTTTTTTACCGCTAGAATATTTTGAAGATAAATATTCATTTTCAGATTCCTTTTTTAAAAACAATTCAATTAAAAAATTATTCTTGGAGGCACCGATTCCAGAATATACTATAGATTCATCAAAGGCTGCAGCATTAATTCGAACCCAAATACTATCATTTTCTTCTAAAAGTAATGTTTGATATTCAGGAAGATGTTCCAATTTATATATACCATTTGATAAGGAATCGTATTTGCGTTTAAACTTTAAATCAGAATTCAACTCTAGCATTTCTATGATATTTGTTCCCTGATAGAGTGTAACATTTCTGGAAGATGGATTTACAATTTGTCCACCAAGAAAAATCCCCGATGGTTCAATATTTTTGGAGTTACAACCCAGAAGAATTATTAAAACAATTAAGCCTAAAAGCACCTTTTTCATAATTTATTAAAAATACAATTTTTAATATGAAAATTCTTAGTGAGGTCTTAAATAGCTTGTACATATTTATGTAAGTTTGCCAATCAATAATTAGTTCTATGCTTTCAGTATCAAACCTTTCCGTTCAATTTGGAAAACGGGTCTTATTTGATGGAGTAAACGTTAGTTTTTTGCCAGGTAATTGTTATGGTATTATTGGCGCTAATGGAGCTGGTAAATCTACTTTTTTAAAAATAATTTCCGGTAAACAAGAAGCTAATTCAGGGAGTGTACACTTAGAGCAAGGAAAAAGACTATCAATTTTGGAACAAAATCATAATGCTTACGATGAAAATAATGTTTTAGATACCGTTTTGCAAGGAAATAAAACACTTTATGACGTTAAAACTGAAATGGATACCCTATATAATAAAGATGATTTTTCTGATACCGATGGAGAAAGAGTAGGTGTGCTTCAGGTTACCTATGAGGAAATGGATGGATGGAATGCTGAAAGTGAAGCAGCAGCTCTATTATCGAATCTTGGAATTCAAGAAAAACTTCATAATTCTCTTATGTTTGAATTAGATGGAAAGCAAAAAGTAAGAGTTTTATTAGCACAAGCTCTTTTTGGAAATCCTGACGTGCTTATAATGGATGAGCCAACTAACGATCTAGACTATGAAACTATTGCTTGGCTTGAGCAGTTTTTAGCTAATTATGAAAACACTGTTATTGTTGTATCACATGACCGTCATTTTTTAGATGCTGTATGTACTCATATTTCTGATATTGATTATGGTAAAATAAATCATTATTCAGGGAATTATACTTTTTGGTATGAATCAAGTCAGCTGGCTACTCGTCAAAGAGCTCAACAAAATAAAAAAGCAGAAGAAAAGAAAAAAGAATTACAAGAATTTATCTCCCGTTTTTCTGCAAACGTAGCTAAGTCTAAACAAGCTACATCTCGAAAAAAGATGATAGAAAAATTAGATATTGAGGAGATAAGACCATCTAGCAGGCGATATCCTGCAATTATTTTTGAACAGGAAAGAAAAGCAGGTGACCAAATTCTAAATATTGAAAACCTATCAGCAAAACTAGAAGGAGAAATACTATTTAAAAATATACATCTTAACTTATCAAAAGGTGACAAGGTTATTATTTACTCCAGAGACTCACGTGCAACAAGTATTTTTTATGATATTCTTATGGGAAAAATTCAAGCAGACAGTGGCAAATTTGATTGGGGTATTACAACTAGCCAAGCATATCTTCCGGTAGATCATGAAAATTATTTTGAAGAGTCAGTTTCACTGGTAGAGTGGTTGCGTAAATATTCTAAAACAGAAGAAGAGAGAGAGGAGCTATTCCTCCGAGGATTTTTAGGTAAAATGCTTTTTAGTGGCGAAGAAGCATTAAAAAATTCAAATATCCTCTCTGGTGGGGAAAAAGTGCGTTGTATGCTTTCTAAGATTATGATGGAGAGAGCAAATGTTCTTTTGCTTAACGAACCAACAAATCATTTAGATTTGGAATCCATTACTGCTTTTAACAACTCTTTAAAGAATTTTAAAGGGACCCTTCTGTGCAGTACAAGTGATCATGCTTTTTCTCAAACACTTGGTAATCGTATTTTTGAGTTAACCCCTAATGGGGCTATTGACCGTCACACCACCTTTGATGATTATATGACAGATCCAAAAATCAAAGAATTAAGATTAAAAATGGGATGATTTTAGGTGTTTATAAATAAATATTATTAGCTGATAAAAATTGTATTTTAAATTTAGTTAATTCTTTTACCAGAAAAATGCATAAAGTGAAGCCAAGATAATCATCAAAGCAAAAGAACCTATATTATAAAGGGCTGAAGTATCAAAGACACCTTCTTCTAATTCAATACCTTTCGAATCATCCTTATCTTTATTTTCCTTAATACTCACTAAAGCAATTACAAGCATTGAAAGAATAGCAGTTAGCCCCATTTGATCAAGAAATGGGAGGGATGGGAATATGCTTCCTAACGGTGATTCTGACAACCATCCTTTTGGTCCGACTTTGAAAAATAATGCAATTGGTATAGAAGCTAGTGCACCATAAATAGCACCTTTATTTGATGTCTTTTTCCAGAAAAGACCGAGAAGAAATACTGATAATATTCCAGGACTTACAATCCCGGTATATTCTTGAATGAACTGAAATGCTTGATCAATACCACCCAGGAGTGGTGCCATGATTGAAGCTATTATCAGGGCAACAAATGCTGATAATCTACCGATATTTACAGTTTCTGATTCCGAGGAATTTTTTTTAATTAATTGTTTGTATATATCCATTGTAAATATTGTTGCAGTTGAATTGAGCATTGAAGCTAAAGAGGATACAATTGCGGCAGCTAATGCAGCTACAGCTAATCCTTTAAGACCTGTAGGTAGAAATTGCATTAACCATGGATAAGCTTTGTCAGCTTGACTTGCTGAAGGGATATTTGCCATTCCAGCATCTCCCAAAGAAGATAGTAAACTAGGATCGTTTACAATTACATAAGCTGCTATTCCTGGAATAACAACAATTATAGGAATAATCATTTTTAATCCAGCTGCAAACAAAATTCCTTTTTGTGATTCCGCCAAAGACTTAGCAGCTAAAGTTCGCTGAATTATATATTGGTTAAAACCCCAATAATATAAGTTTGCGATCCACATACCACCAATAAGAACTCCTATTCCAGGTAGATTCATATATTCAGGATTACTTTTTTCAAGAATCATATCAAATCGTTCTGGCACAGAATCATAAATTTTAACAAGCCCTCCAAAGAAGCCATCTCCTCCTGATACAGTATCTAAAGCTAAATATGTTGTAACAAATCCCCCTAAAACTAATACCACAACTTGGATTATATCAGTCCATGCAACTGCTGACAGACCTCCATAAAGTGAGTATGCTGCAGCAAAAGCAGCTAAACCTATTATAGCTGTTATCATATCAACGCCTAATATAGTTTGAAGTGCTAAACCACCTAAATATAAAACAGAAGCTAGGTTTACAAAAACATATAAACCAATCCAAAAAATAGCTAGAATTGTTTTTAATTGACTTGAATAGCGTTTTTCAACAAACTCAGGAATTGTATAGATTTCTTTCTTTATAAAAATAGGTAAGAAAAATTTTCCAACAACAATTAAAGTCAATGCAGCCATCCATTCATAAGTTGCTATCGCTAACCCCCCGGCAAAACCTGAACCCGACATTCCTATAAATTGTTCTGCGGAAATATTGGCAGCTATCAGTGAAGCACCAATAGCCCACCAGGGAAGAGATTTACTCGCTAAAAAGTAATCTTCTGTACTTTTAGTTTCTCCTTTTTTATTTCGGGAAACCCATAATCCGACACCTAAAATTAGTACAGCATAAATTGCGAATATTCCATAATCAAGTGTTTCAAAACTAGTATTCATTCTTTATTTATTTTTATGTTGAATGAATTCTTTCCAAGTCCTTTTAAATATACAGAATAGACATTCAATCTAATTGGTCCGCAAAATAGAAAATATAGGAAGTTTAAAAAAGTTGTTCTAAGACTTTTTTTCCTTTTTTAATTTCATCCTCGTGAAGATATACTTCTTGTAATAGTGGATTGGGAGTGCCGAAACCTGCCAAACGGGCTGATTCGCCTTGATCTTTAATTATAGGATTAATATTCTCTGAATTTAATGCATTTGTCAAGGCTAAAAAAAGTATCTGTGACCCTTTGTACAAAAGATGATATTTTTTTTGTGTCACATTAATTGCTTTATGTTTTATTGTAGCGATTATTCCAAATTGCTGGATTAAAGTTTTTTCCTAATGCAAAGCCAAAATAAATAACAACAGACGCAATAGCTTTGAAAATGAAAAATAAAAGCATCCAATAAGTAGAAACATCTGGAGTTCTAGTAAAAAAAGCAATTGGAGTTAACTCAGTAACTACAAGACTAAAAATAAAAATTGAAATTAATAAATTCCAAATATTTTTAAATGGCCACATAAAAACCTTTCGCATCGGGCTTAAATCATTACCCCATTTATGAACTAAATAGAAGTAATCGTTGCCTAAGGGAACGAAAAGGAGAGGATCATCAGTTTTTTTTAAACGAAATAATATAGAAGGGGCCATTACTTTATATTCACCAAGTTTTGTGTCGTGGAGGTTTTCAATTCTATCTATTTCTTTAATGGCTTCCTCTGGTAAATCATTTTTAAAATATTTAATATCTAAAAAACGTAAGCGATAATCAATACAAATTTTCTTTATATGATCAAGATGAAATATTTTTTGCTTATTCAATAGATCAAGATCAAAGTTATTTAGACGTTTTATTCCTAAATCCTTAATAATTTGATTTATTTGATCCTGACTATCTTTTATAGATAATCCTCGAACCTTAGATAAGGCATCTTCAATATTAGTTCTTTTTAATAGTCTCACTTTCATTTTTCCTTTTCATTTAGAACAAAAATATAAATAATTCGATAAAATTTTAATAAATTTTTAGCGTAATTCTGCATCAAACTCTTTGATAAAGTTTCCTTTTAATTTTTCCATTATTTTATCGATATGTTTATCAGTTAAGGTCTTATTCTGATCTTGGAAAGTAAATGTTATTCCATAAGATTTTTTCCCTTTTGGTAGCTTTTCGTCTTCAAATACATCGAATAGTTGAACAGATTTAAGAATTTTACGCTCGGTTTTGTAGGAAATATTTTCCAAGGATTCAAAAGATACTTCTTTATCTATTAATAAGGCAAAGTCACGTTTCATAACAGGAAATCTTGGCACATCCTCATATTTTAGTGAACTTAAAAAAGCTTTTTCAGTAATTTTATTCCAGTCTAAGTCTGCAATATATATATCTTCATCTATATTATAAGTTTCCTTTAGTTTTTTTGAAATTAGACCAAAATGTCCGTAAGATTTTTTTCGATGAATCAATTCAAAAGCAATATCAAAATCAGGATGATTGGTTTCATCAAAATTTAAATTATCATAGCCTAGTGACTGAAATAGATCAATTAGGACACCTTTTCCATAGAAAAAAAGATTAGGTGGATTTTTTAAATCCCAATGAGAATTTAATGATAAGCCAACTAAAGATAACGTCAAGCGCTTTGACTCATGATAATTGTTATCCTTAACGCCGTAAATATTACCAAATTCATATAATTTAAGATCCTTGTTTTGACGATTTAAATTGAAAGCAATAACCTGTAAAGCATTTATTTTAAGGGATTGACGCATAATAGAGAACTCTTTACCCAGAGGATTTAAAATTTTAACAGGATTATAAAAATCACCACTAGCATTTGGGTTAGTAAGAGAATTATTTATAGTCTCAATAAAACCCTGACCATTTAATTTGTTAGCTATCGTTGATTCTAATTTATGAAGACTTTTCCACTGATATGCGGGGCTTGCTTCATATTTCAAGGGAACATCTAATATTTTATTGTATCCATAAATACGCAATATCTCTTCAATTACGTCCGCTGGGCGAGTTACATCAACTCTGTATCTGGGAATTGTCATTCCAATACCTGATTCTGATACACTATTTATTTCAATTTCTAATGCATTCAAAATTGCATTTAATTTTTTTTCGTCAATTTCTTGACCTATTGTTTTATTTAATTCTGTGTATGAAAGGAATATTTTAGAAGAGTCTTCTAGAGGTCTAGTTACTTCTTGAATATCACTTGAAATTATTCCACCGGCAAGATCTCTAATCAAAATAGCTGCTCGCTTTAAGGCATAAACCCCAATTTCAGGATCAATACCTCTTTCAAATCTAAAGGAGGCATCAGTATTTAATCCATGTCTTTTTGCTGTCTTACGAATACTAATAGGATCAAAATATGCACTTTCGATAAAGACATTAGTAGTTTGGTCTTCAACTCCTGAATCAACACCGCCAAAAACACCTGCAATACAATGTGCCTTTTTGTTATCACATATCATCAAATCTTCTTGATTCAATTCACGTTTATTACCGTCAAGGGTTACAAAAGGTGTCTTTGAGGAACATGTTCTAACAATAATATCTCCATTTATCTTATCCGCATCAAAAGCATGGAGGGGTTGTCCAATTTCATGTAGTAAATAATTTGTTACATCAACAACGTTATTTTTCGGAGTAATTCCAATAGCTTTTAAACGGTTTTGAATCCATTGAGGTGATGGACTAATTTTAACATTAGTTATTGTGATTCCATGATATTGAGGACAACGATGTTCATCTTCTACTTTTATGGATATTGTACTTTGAGTATTATCAACGTGAAATGACGAGATTTCAGGTAAATTCCATTCATTAGGTATATCATTTAAAATACAGGCTGCCCTTAGATCTCTAGCTACCCCCATATGACTCATGGCATCAGCTCTATTAGGGGTTAGACCAATATCAAAAATCACATCTTCTTCAATATTAAAAATAGAAGCTCCAGCTTCTCCAATTTTACAATCTTTATCTAATACTAAAATTCCATCATGATTATCACTAAGACCTAGTTCATCTTCAGCACAAATCATACCTTCACTAATTTCACCTCTAATTTTACCTTTTGAAATTTTCAATGAACTCCCGTTAAACATATTGAGTGTTGTTCCCATTGTTGCTACTAAGACTTTTTGGCCTCTAGCGACATTAGGTGCTCCACAGACGATGCTTAGATTTGAATCACCACCAATATCCACTTTTGTTATCTTTAAACGATCAGCATTCGGATGCTTACCGCAACTAATAACTTTTCCTACAACAACACCTTTAAGTCCACCCTTTATACTTTCATAAGTTTCAATATTTTCAACCTCTAAGCCTAAATTTGTAAGTAATATAGAAATCTCATCTACGGGTATGTCAATTTTAATAAATTGCCTCAACCAATTATGTGATATTTTCAAAGGAAATAGATTTTAATTTAATATCAACAAATATAAGAATCTCTTTGTGCATATTTAACTTATGAAATTCCAAATATTAGATTCGATATTAATGGATGAAAGAGTCCTCTTAATGATTTGATTTTCAGATTTTTCAAGATTAGGGTCTTTTTTAAGGATTTGATTTGCACTATCGCGAGCTACTTTAAGTAATTTATTGTCTTTAATAATATCGGCAATTTTTAATTTTAAAATCCCACTTTGCTGTGTACCCATCAGATTGCCAGGACCACGAAGACGTAAATCGACTTCTGCAATCTCAAATCCATCATTGGTTTTAACCATTGTTTCTAATCTGGTTTTTCCTTCTTGTGATATTTTAGTTCCGCTCATTAGTATACAATAGCTTTGGTCCGATCCACGGCCAACACGACCACGTAATTGATGTAATTGTGACAATCCAAATCTCTCAGCACTTTCAATTACCATTACTGATGCGTTAGGAACATTAACACCTACCTCAATTACTGTTGTGGCAACCATAATTTGTGTTTTACCTTCTACAAAGCGTTTCATTTCAAAAGATTTATTTTCAGGTTTCATCTGTCCATGAACTATACTTATTTGATATTCTGGTTGAGGAAAGCTCCTTGATATACTTTCATATCCATCCATTAGATCTTTATAATCTAACTTTTCTGATTCTTTAATTAGAGGGTATACCATGTAAATCTGACGCCCTAACTTTATTTGTTCTTTGACAAAAGCAAATACACCCAAACGTTTTTTATCATTTCTATGAGATGTTTTAACAGGTCTTCGTCCTGGTGGAAGACTGTCAATAACCGAAACATCTAAATCACCATAAATGCTCATTGCTAGTGTTCTTGGGATTGGAGTTGCTGTCATCACCAATATATGTGGTGGTATTTTATTTTTTACCCATAATTTAGCTCGTTGTGCAACCCCAAAGCGATGTTGTTCGTCGATTATAGATAACCCTAGGTTTTTGAATTTCACCTTTTCTTCTAATACCGCATGAGTTCCAACTAAGATGCTTAGTTCTCCTGATTCTAATTCATGATGAATTATTTTACGATCTTTAAACTTTGTACTTCCTGTTAATAGTTTAGTTTTTATATGACTACCGTCTAGTAGTTCAATAATTGATTGATAGTGTTGTTTTGCCAAAATCTCAGTAGGAGCAACTAAAGAAGTTTGAAAACCATTATCAATTGCAATTAAGATAATTAATAATGCGACTATTGTTTTGCCTGAACCTACGTCACCCTGAAGTAAACGATTCATTTGTCTGCCAGAACCCAAGTCATTTCTTATCTCTTTTATTACTCGTTTTTGAGCATCTGTCAAATTAAAAGGAAGGTGCTCTTTAAAAAAAATGTTAAAAGCACTTCCAACTTTAGAGAAAACAAACCCTCGAATTTTTTTTTTGCGTTGTAAATTTTTTAAAAGTAATTGAAGTTGCATGTAAAAGAATTCTTCAAATTTGAGTCTTGATTCAGCATTAACTAAATCTTTATGTGAATTTGGATAATGAATATCTTTTAAGGCTTTTGATTTTGCAATAAACTTATAATGATCTATGATATGTTTGGGAAGAGTTTCTTTAAATGCTTCACCGGCTTTTTCAATCAAATGTGTCATTAATTTTTGGATTACTCGCTGAGAAATACCTTTATTAATTAGTTTCTCTGTGGACGGATAAATAGGATAAAAATCAGCTCTTAATTTATTTTGAAAATTAATTTCTAAATCCATTTCAGGATGTGCCATATTAGCGCGTCCACCAAACCAATTTAATCGACCAAATATTACATAATCTTGATTCAATTTTAAACTATCCCTAATCCATTTTAAACCACGAAACCAAACTAATTCCATAACTCCAGTTTCATCCTCAAACTTAGCGATCATACGTTTCCCCCTCTTTTGACTTACATATTCAATACTTGTAATTTTTCCTTTAATCTGAACCTCAGAATTATTTTGTGGAAGTTTATTAATACTATGGAATTGGCTACGGTCAATGTAGCGGTTTGGAAAGAAGTGGAGTAAGTCTTGAAATGTTTTAATATTTAATTCTTCATTCAATAGTCGTGCCCTTTCTGGACCTACACCTTTTAAAAATTCAATTGCAGTTTGACCTCCACCCATTCTTATAGATTTACATCAGAAATTAGAAAATTTAATTTATGTTTTTTAAATATTAATACTAAATCAATTTAAATAATCTAAACTCAGATTAACCATTGCCTTAACTCCATAGATAAGACCAGCATCATCTATCATAAATTCTGGGGTATGGTGTGAAGGCGCATTCTCTGATTTATTTCCTTGAATAAGACCGCCTAAATAAAAATAAAATCCAGGAATTTTTTCTTGAAAAGCCGAAAAGTCTTCAGCTAGGGTCACAGCATTTACCTCAACAACCTGCTTTTCTCCGAGTACTTTTTTAAGACTTGACACAGCAAATCGAGTAAGTTCAGGATCATTATAAGTAAGAGCAGCAGACTCAGTTATATCGACACTTGCAGTTCCACCATAAGCCATCGCTATTTGTGGAATTAATTCATTCATTCTTTCAATAATTAGTTTTTTCATGTCTTTGTCTAAAGTACGAATGGTGCCAACCATTTGGGCAGATTCAGGTATAATATTGAATCTAATTCCAGAATGGATTGAACCAATTGATATTACTGCTCCTTCCTTTGTTAGTTCTGAATTTCTACTGATAATACTTTGTAAACCATCAATAATTTTAGCTGAAATTAAAATAGGATCAACACTTTTCCATGGCTGTGATCCGTGAGCAGGCTTTCCTTTAACATTAATTACAAAACGTTGAGCTGCAGCCATAAATCCTTTTGGTTTATATCGTATCACCCCAACAGGTGTAGCAGAATTAATATGAAGACCAAAGATTGCATCTACTTTTGGATTATCTAAAACCCCCTCTTCGATCATTAGTCTAGCTCCACCTTTTTCTCCTGGTGGGGGACCTTCCTCTGCTGGTTGAAAAATAAGTTTAATTGTACCTGAAAAATTATTGTTTTTTGTTAAGTATTCAGCAGCTCCCATCAAAATAGCAACATGTGCATCGTGACCGCAGGCATGCATAACTCCTGTTTTTTGACCACCAAAAGAAGATACAACCTTTGAGCGATATGGTAAAGAATTAATTTCGGTTACTGGTAGTGCGTCCATATCTGCACGAAGAGCTAAAACTTTTCCCGGATATTTGCCTTTAATTATTCCTACAACTCCAGTGTGAGCAACGTTAGTTTGAATATCTATACCAAGAGCACGCAAATGACTTTCAATTTTTTTAGCAGTCTTAAACTCACGATTTGATAACTCGGGGTTTTGATGAATTTCGTGTCGCCATTTAATTACTCTATTTTCGAATGATTTATCAAAAATGATTTGTGAATTTAGTAGGTTTCCTAAAAAAAGGATTATTGTGACATATAAATAGGATTTCATATTCAATTTAAAAAGTAAAGTTTTCAATATACAATGTTTATAATTAAAGTTTAAAATTTAAATCAAGGTAATAGAATTAGCTAATTTTAAATTTAATATGAAAGATCAATTTGAAGTCAATTTAAATTCTTTAAATGAAGCTCAGCGAGCCCCAACTTTACATAAAGATGGCCCCCTAATTGTTATTGCAGGTGCTGGTTCTGGAAAGACAAGAGTTTTAACTTATCGTATTGCATATCTTATGTCTCAGGGCATAGATCCATTTTCGATTTTAGCTTTGACCTTTACTAACAAGGCTGCACGTGAAATGAAAAGCAGGATAGGAGATTTAGTAGGTGAAAGTGAAGCCAAAAACTTATGGATGGGAACTTTTCATTCCGTTTTTGCTCGTATTCTTAGAACTGAAGCAGATAAATTAGGTTTTCCTTCAAACTTTACTATTTATGACACTCAAGATTCTGATCGTTTAATTTCATCAATAATCAGTGCTCGGCGCACACCTCGCGTTCGTTCTTGAGCTCAAGTTCGACAGAAAGCTGCTTGTCGATTGCCGCCTTCACCTGCAGCGACAGGTCTCGGTGCCTCTTCTTGAAGTCGTTCTGAGTCGAAGAGAGCTTGTCGCGCAGTGCCTTGGCATCCTGCGTGGCGGCCTCAATCTTATCCTGCGCTTTCTGCCGCATGATTGCTGTGTTTCGTGCCCGCATCGCCGCCTCTGCCCGCTCCTCCTTTATGGACTGGGCCTCTTGTTCCATCTGCCGAGCCTGAAAGATGCTGGCTCTGAAGGCTCTCGCAGCGTCCACCTTACTAAGGCCGCCTTCGCTCCCAGCCGCAAAGAAGCTCTCCAACGCGTCTGCATCACCCCCCGCGCTTGCGGCGGCGGCGGCGGCCGCCGCGGCGGCGGCGCTGGAAAAGCTGCAGCAGGAGCCTCGCAGCGGCGACGAAACGCTTTGGCGCACGCTGGCGCGGGTACGACTAAGCGCCATTGATTGTCGCGTCGGGGACGGCGACCCTGGAATCGAAGGGGATGACTGGGCACTGCGCATCAATGTTGGTGGCGTTAAGTGCTCGTCAATGTCCTCATGCTCCTCATCGATCGAAGCAACGCTCTGCTCCATTGACCGCCGCTGCGCTTTCGCCTGCGCCTTCGCCGCTCTGAGCTCGGCGACGGCGCTGGCTGTCACTCGTCGCACAGCCGACGGATTCCCATCGCCATGAGGCTCAGGCGGTGCCACCGGCGTTGCATCTGCCTCCGTGCTCGAAGTGGCATCGAGTTCGTTGCCGCTGTGGTTGCTTTCACGGCCGCCGCCATCCGCGTTGGGCGGTGAGGACGGCTGCTGTTGCTGCTCGTGTGCTGCTGCCGCCGCGCGCGCGACGCTTGTGAGTGGCGAGCCACAGCACAGCGTGTGCCTGGTCGGTTTCTTGAAGCTGGCGTCGGGGCTGCTGCCGCCGCTGCCCGCATCAGCGGACATGCGGCCGCCAGTGGGTGCAGCGCTGCTTGCCGCAACAGCGGCCCGCGCCGTGCTTGCCGCGGTGACGGCGTCCGGCATCGTCATTCGCTTGACCTTGCCAGAGGGCGCACTAGTCGAGCTGTCGCCACAGCTCCGGCGTACGAACGGTGGCTTTGCCAAGGCCGACGACTTGCTTGGGGGAGCCCTCTGATTCCCTTCGTTTACTTCGGCCAACGCCGACCCGCCGATGTGGCGCATCAACCGGAAGAAGAGAGGGCCGCTCGATTCACGAAGCTGCTCCAGCTGTGACGCTGCCAACATCAGGACCAGGCCTGCCTCCTCGCCCACCACGTCGACTGAATTGGGCAATCCGTCGAGTGCCTCGACCGAATTGATCAGCTGGCCGGCGCTGCATATGCGAAGCGTCTTGTTGTGTAGCAACAGCCGCACCGAGCCCGAGAGTACCACCACCAGCTCGCACGTCTCCGCGGGGTCATCCAAATCGGCAGAACGGCGGCTGAGCACG
>JBJKWV010000004.1:0-43507 GCA_045561915.1 Flavobacteriaceae bacterium | reverse complement strand
TTTCTTTTTGTCTATCGACTAATCCCTCTCTATAATTCTCAACAAAAAAACCAAGTGAAATTGCAATAAATAACATTAAAAACTCCCAAAATCTATTTATAATTTTTTTCATTTATTTCTACAAAAAATTGAGTTTGTGGAGAAGAAGGGACTCGAACCCTCGACCTCTTGACTGCCAGTCAAGCACTCTAGCCAGCTGAGCTACATCCCCAAACTTTATTAATTTAATAAAATTTTGATAATACATTAACTCTAAAACGTACAATTTTAATATTTAATTTTCACTGTTTTAAAACAAACTTTAATCATAAATTCAAACTCCTTTTTTCAGTAAAGATTTTCTTAATAGATTTTCATTATTAAGTTATGTTTAAATTCAATTTTGTTGATGTTTTTTTATTATTGTTTCGGTGGTAATTTTACTAGACTTGAATTTCATGATGGGCTAAAGATGAAGAGGGAAAAATTAGCTGTGAATTTGTTTATCGTTTTTTTGACTAATCTCTTTAGTCCATCTTTTCAATAAAATACTTTTTATATCAAATAATGAAATTTATTTATAATTTATAAAATTACTTTGTTTATTTGTTTCTTACTTTTCTCTCTCCTTGATGATCTATTCCTTTAGAGCGTTCGAAATCAATCATAGCTTTAGGCCGGAAGTTTAGAATTAGTGCTCTTCTATTTGAAACTGTTTTATTTCCTTTACTGAAATGAGGGGTAAAACCATCATGAAAAGTTGCATCTCCAGCTTTTAAAGGAATGCAAACTGCCTTATCACTTGCTATATTACACATCAATGCCCCACCTTTAACAGTTGGGATATGTTTTTCAATTTCAAATTTCTTCCTAGGTATAAACCACATACATCCATTTTCTTCGAAAGCATCATCAATTGCTATCCAAAAGCTAATAGCACGCTTGTCCAGCATTTTGATCCAGTAGGCTGCATCTTGGTGGAGCGGTGTAGGTTCATCGGTATATGGTCTTTTGTTTATTAACATGTCAAAATCGAAGCACATATCTTCCCCCAAGAGATATTTTGCATGTATAGATGCCTTTTTATAAGTTTCACAATTATTAAGAATTTTTGAAATATTACTTGGAGCCATAATCTGGGTAATTTTTTCTTCTCCAAAATTTCCTTTACCACTCAAATCACTCCTTAAATGTGACGAGCCCTCGAGGTCATGTAAAATTTGATCGTAAATAAATCTGATTTTATCTACCTCTTTTCTGTTTATAAATTTTGGGAATTTGGCAAAGCCTTTTTTTAAAAAAGTTTCTTTCATTAATTCAAATTATAAGGATCATAATTAATATACCTTTAGCTTGTATTTAACCTTATATAAAAAATAAAAAATTATTTTTTTGTAAAAATCATACAATGCTGCCAAGGCAGATTATTCATGTTTTCCTTAAGCTGAAAACCAGCGGCTTCCATTTCTAAAACAGCCTGTTTTTCAGTCATTTTGTGTATTGTTTTGATAGGAACTTTTGAATCCTCACCTCTATATTCGATTAAGAATAATTGGCCATTAGGTTTCAATGCATTTTTTATTGAGGTCATCATTTCTAATGGGAAATTAAACTCATGATAAACGTCAACCATTAAAACCTTATCGACAGAATTTTTATTTAAATGAACACTTTTTTCACTTCCAAGAATTGTTTTAATATTAGTTATATTTTTAGACTTTTTGTTTTTATCAATTTCCATCAACATCTCACTTTGAATATCTACTGCAAAGACAAATCCCTGACTTGCTAAAGGAGCAATTCTAAATACATGATAACCCGAGCCAGCTCCAATATCTGCAACAATATCATTAGATTTAATATTCATATTGTTGATTAAATTAGAAACATTTTCCTCTTTTTCTCTATTTTGTCTTTCAAGCCAATTAATTCCTTGGAATCCCATTACATGAGCAATTTCCCTTCCCATATACCACTTTCCTATTCCATCATAACTCCCCCTTTTAAAGATATATTTGTTATCAGGATTTGTCTGTTGTCCCAGAATTCCGTGTGACTGAACAAAAGAAATAAATAAGAATAAAAGAATATTGATTTTTTTCATTGTTTTAAATTTTGAACTCAACTCTAACAGCTTAGAATCAAAAATTATAATTAAAATTTAAGTTTACCCGTATAGAGATTGTAAGCCACTAAAACAAGAATAATAAGAATTAATTGAAAAATAATCTGACTTGGTGTACTCCATTTTTTCCTCATGACATAAAATTAAAAATAACATGAAAATTACACCTTATGAATTTGGGTTATTTTATTCTATAAAATCAAATATAATTCCAAGACTTTCTAATGGTTTCTCTTCCATAGGTACATGACCTGTTTTAGGCATTATAAAGATTTTTGAATTTTCAATAGCATTTTTAAATTTACTAGCGTCACCAACTGGAATCCAAGTATCGTTTTCTCCCCAAAGAATCAGCGTAGGTGTTTTTATATTTTGCATTCTAAAAGAATAATCTTCACGTTTAATATTTGCTCGATCAATAAATGCATTTCTGTTTCCTTCAAACAATGTAAGATCATGATAACGACTAATTAACTCTTGTGTAATTAAGGAATCATTAAAATATACTTCCTCCAGGTTTTTTTTAATAAAGCTTTTTGGTGTAAACCAGCGGAGAAGCATATTAATTATTGGTGTTCTTGCTAATTGAATAACAAACGGGACTTTATCAAATGAAAAACCACTAGGATCAATTAGTATTAATTTATTAATTCTTTCATCATATTTTGAAGTATATAACCACGCTACTTGTCCTCCTAAAGAATTACCTGCTAAATAAAATTGATCTATATCTAATTTGTTAACGAAATTATTTAATAAATCAACATAATCCATGGATGAATATCTTTTATAGGAATCTTGCCCAGTCAAACCAAATCCAGGTAAATCAAGACGAATTACTCGATGGGTTTTAACTAATTCTTCAGTCCAAGAATCCCACGTATGAAGAGAAGCGCCAGTGCCATGGATCAATATAATTGGATAGCCTTGCCCTTCATCTCGAAAGTGAATTTTTCTAGAGTCTATTTCAACAAATTTAGAGTTTGAATTTGTGTAAAGAGAAGCAAGTTCTTCAAAAGTTTTATCTTTTGTAATACTAAGATTAATCAGTATTAAAATGATACTTAAGTAAATGAACAACTTGTATTTTTTATTCAAAATCCGTCTTTTTCATTTAAAAAAAACTTACTTCTAGAATAAGTTTAAATTTGCTATTGAATATTTAATTTTGTTTTGGCACATACCAGATATTCTTATTGAGATCAATCCCACCTCCAAGTTCCTCTTGGATTACTCTGTCAGTTATAAATACCCCAATGTTTGCCATATTTGTAAAATTATCAATTCCACTTGGAAAATTTTGTCTTGTTCTATGGATATTATATTCCTCAGAAAAACTTCTATCAAAAGCTTTTTCAACTCCTTCATGGCCAATCATAAACCCTATAAGACCTCCCCATGTAGCAGTTGGATTATCAGAATCCCAACCCATAAGTGATGCTATTTTTATAGTCTCTTTAAATCTCCTTCACCTGCAAATAAACTGACTAGGCTTGCTGCAAAATTAATTCCAGCTGCAGCACAACCATTACATTTTTCTATTTCTTCTTTGGATATTCCAGATGAATAATCATATCCATCTTTATTTTCAATTTGATATCTTTGATATATATTATCTCTTATTGTTTCCCATGGAAGGCCCTCTTCATATTGATTTTTTATAAAATCATACATTTTAGAAGCATAAGAATCTTCCGGAAGTTGTTTCCTTGATTTTTCAGCGATAATTATTAAGTTATCCTTAATACTAAGTTTTGGATCTGGATTAGCCGCTAAGGAGTACATTGAGACATAAAATTTTGATATCCATTCGGCATTGAATCTCGCAGTAGTCTGTATGGGTAACTCAGCCATTTTTACAGCAAAATCAGGATTTGACGGAGAATAAAAGCCAAATATTTCAGTAGTTAATTGAGCATCAATCATATCATAGTCAGGATTATTTTTAGGATCACTTGTATTTGGGGGAATTATCCCACTAATCATTAAATCTAAAGCCCTTTGATTAGATACCCATAAAAAATTTTCTTCTTCATTTTTTATATGCTTTAACCAACCTTCTCGAATTTGTTCACCTGTTAATTTTGAGGTTTTATTTGTGTATAACAAATGTTGATATATGTATTCTATATCTGTATCATCGTCAGCACCCCAATTTCCATCATCACCTTCAAATACATAATCAATATTTCTTTTTTTAGCTTTTTTCTCCCAAAATGCAGGTTGATCTGGTTTGCCCCAGTCATTTCTAGTGTAGAATGGCCCTGTCTTTAATTTACCAACATTTCCAGTTTTATCCATTTCAGTGATAAGTCCAGTCCAATTTGCAATACATTGAGCAAGCCAAAATCCTTTAAGTTTATTAAAATAATTAGTTCTTGATATAACTATTTCATTCCCACTGGGAGTATAGTTTTTATATTCTAAATTCAGATCTTTTATAATTGTATCATTTTGTTTTTTCTCATCAGAACAAAAATTAAAAACGAACATAAAGGATATTAAAATCAGTTTTTTCATATTTATATCTTTTTAAAAACTTTAGTTAATTAAAGTTTTGAATTATATTATAAAAAATAATTTTTTTACTACCTATAATATAAGGATTAATTGAATTATTAAACCAAAAAAATGAAGAGCAATATTTACATTATTGGAAGCTCCAATACGGATATGGTTATCAAATCAAATTCAATTCCTAAACCAGGAGAAACTATAATTGGGGGTGATTTTTATTCTTTTCAAGGTGGGAAGGGAGCTAATCAAGCAGTTGCTGCAGCAAAATTGGGTGGTAAAGCAATATTCATTTGTAAAGTTGGAGATGATTCTTTAGGAAAGAAATCAATAAAAGAATATGAACGTCATGGCATTAACACAGAATATATTTGTGTAGACAAAGGAGAGAATTCAGGAGTTGCATTAATTATGGTTGACAAAAAAGGTGAAAATTTAATTTCTGTAGCCTCTGGAGCAAATTCAAAATTAAATTTAAACGATATTATTTTTATTGAAAAAAAGTTAAAGCCAAAAGATATAGTATTGATTCAGCTTGAAATTCCATTAGAAGTTGTAAAATTTATAATTTCTTTATGCTACAGGTTAAATGTAAAGTTGATTTTAAATCCAGCTCCGTTCAATAAAATTGATGATGATTATTTAAAATGCATTCATACTATAACACCAAACATGATAGAAGCTGAGTCTTTAACCGGAATAAAAGTTTTTGATATTAATTCTTCAAGAATGGCAGCTCGCAAGCTTAAAGCTAAAGGAATTAAAAATGTATTTATAACAATGGGTAGAGAAGGAGTTTTTTATATCACTGATGATGAGAAAGAGGGTCATGTACTTCCAAAAAAAGTAAAGGCTATTGATTCAACTGCTGCAGGTGATACGTTTAATGGTGCTTTGGCTGCAGCCCTATCTTTTGGGATGAAAATTTTTGATAGTGCAGAGTTTGCGAATTCTGTCGCTTCAATTTCTGTTACTAAAATGGGAGCTCAGGATTCGATACCTTCAATTAATGAACTTGAGAAAAAATATAAGGATTTATGTTTATAGTTGAAAGTTATTATTTAGCAGTTGTTTTATGTTTTTTTACAATGATTTGTTGGGGTTCTTGGGCTAACACTCAAAAACTCTCTCCTAAATCGTGGTCTTTTACATTATTTTATTGGGACTATTCTATTGGAGTACTCTTATTTTCTTTATTTATAGGCCTTACGTTTGGAAGTTTTGGTGAAGACGGAAGACCATTAATAGATGACTTATTTCAAGCCGATAAAGCATCTTTTGTTTCAGCATTTTTTGGTGGTGTTATATTTAATTTGGCTAATCTTTTAATTGTTGCAGCAATCAGTATAGCAGGTATGTCAGTTGCTTTTCCAGTTGGAATAGGCATAGCTCTAATTTTAGGTGTTTTGGTAAATTATATTGCAACTCCAGTTGGTAATCCTATATTGTTATTTTTTGGTGTTTTTTTAATTGGACTAGCAATAATTTTAGATGCACTCGCATATAAATTTCAAGCTGGGAAAAATAAAAAGTCATCAACAATGGGAATTATAATTTCAGTTATCGGTGGAATTCTAATGGGGTTATTTTATAGATTTGTTGCTTCATCGATGTCTTCGAATTTTACAAATCCTGAAGATGGACTCTTTACACCCTACAGTGCAATTTTGATTTTTTCTACAGGAATTTTTATTTCAAATTTTTTATGGAATACATATTTTATGTATAAACCCATAAACGGAATCAAAGTTAAATTTGAAGATTATTTGAATAATTCAGATTTAAAAACACATTTTATAGGCATATTTGGTGGTGTAGTTTGGTGTATTGGAATGTCTCTAAGTTTACTATCAAGTGAAAAAGCAGGATATCCAATTTCATATGGATTAGGTCAAGGCGCTACAATGATTGCTGCAGCTTGGGGAGTTTTTATTTGGAAAGAATTTGAAAATGCATCCAAGAAAATAAATATTCTACTTTTATTGATGTTTTTATTTTTTATTCTAGGCCTTTTTTTAATTATAATTTCAAGATTTAATTAAGTCGGAAGAAGTAAAATTCATGACCAAAAAATTAATTGAGTTGATTAAAATCATTTTTGTAGTTTTAGGAGTTTTAAAAACAAAATTTAAATCTTTAAAAATTATTTAAATGGAAGGTTACACAGAACTTATTAATGAACAAAATTTTGCAATAAATACAGTATGGGTTGCATTATGTGCAGCACTCATTTTTTTTATGGAAGCAGGCTTTGCATTGCTAGAAGCTGGATTTGTTCGCTCTAAAAATGCAATGAGTATAATTGCTAAAGTTATTATTGATATTACATTTGGTGGTATTGCATTTTTTATTGTTGGTTTCGGAATAGCATATGGTTCATCTAATGGATGGTTTGCCTTAGATTTTGGAATTATGAACCAAGATTTAGGACTTAGTTTAACAGTGTCGAATAACTTATTTTGGTTTATTCAGCTTGGTTTTGCTATCGCTGCCATTTCTATAGTTTCGGGTGCATTAGCAGAAAGGATGAAATTATTTCCTTACGCAATTCTTGTTATTTTTTTCTGCGCAATACTCTATCCTT
The DNA here is from genome assembly GCA_045561915.1 of Flavobacteriaceae bacterium. GTDB lineage: Bacteria > Bacteroidota > Bacteroidia > Flavobacteriales > Flavobacteriaceae > MS024-2A. The sequence goes on along the minus strand of JBJKWV010000004.1, from coordinate 36,305 downwards.
TAGTTGCTAATTGGGTCTGGAATCCAAATGGGTGGTTAGCAATGAGGGGATTTAATGATTTTGCTGGTTCAGCCGCTGTTCATGCTATGGGTGGTTTCGCAGCATTAGCTGCAGCTATAGTTCTTGGTCCAAGAATAGGGAAATATTCTAAAGAGGGGAAATCTAATACCATACCAGGTCATAACCTTCCTTTAGCATCTGTTGGAGCCTTCATTTTATGGTTTGGCTGGTTTGGATTTAATCCAGGATCATCTCTTGGAGCTGTTGGAAATTGGGAGTTAATAGGATCAGTTGTTGTAAATACTTTTTTAGCTTCTGCTTCAGGTGGTATCGCCACAATGATTTATACCTATTTTACTTACACCAAGATTGATATTACAATGGTTATAAACGGAGTTTTAGCTGGGCTGGTTTCAATAACTGCAGGGTGTAATGTAGTTGGTCCTGTGTCAGCAATCATTATAGGAGCAATTGCTGGTATTCTAGTCGATGTAGCAGTCGTATTTTTTGACAAAATAAAAGTAGACGATCCAGTTGGAGCTATTGCAGTCCATGGAGTAAATGGTCTTTTTGGAACCTTGGCAGTTGGATTATTTGCAATTGAAGGTGGTTTATTTTATGGGGGTGGTGCTTCTCTGCTGTTAACTCAAATTTTAGGGGTAAGTGCAATAGCACTATTTTCATTTACTCTTACCTTTATAATAATGAAACTTTTAAAAATGTCGATAGGAATAAGAATTTCAAATGAAGATGAAGAGGCTGGAATTGATGCTTCCTCATTTGGAGTTCAATCCTATAATAACGAATAACATAAATTAGATATGAAAAAAATTGAAGCAATAATACGTAAATCGAAATTCGCCGAAGTAAAGGAGGCTTTACATAATGTTGAAGTGAATTTTTTTAGCTATTGGGATGTTACTGGTGTAGGAAATGAAAAAGAGGGTCACGTTTATAGAGGGATATCTTACAGTACTTCAGAAATTCAAAGGAGATTTCTCTCTATAGTAGTCAATGATAATTTTGTTCAAAAAACTATAGATGCAATTCTCAAATCAGCTGCAACAGATAATGTTGGTGATGGTAAAATTTTTGTTTTACCTGTAGAAGAAGCTTACAGAATTCGAACCGGAGAAAAAGGAGGGCAGTCATTAAATTAATTTGTAATTATCAGGACTTTTTTTTCCAAGATAAGAGCCAATCAATATTTTCTTTGTTACTATAAAATGACTCCCATCCCCAATGTCCTATACCAAGTCTTGGTTTAAATACCACTGAAGATCCAAGTTTTTTTAGACCTTCGTACATTTCTTCAGCGATATCGTATGATGAGGTAGTATCTACATTTCCATGACTAATAAGAATAGGTAAATTTTTAACCTTGTTAATCAATGAGACATAACTATATGGAGTATGATGGGGAGATAATGCGATAATTGATGCGAAGATATCTGGATATTGAGATGCAACTATGAATGAACCTCGTCCTCCCATGCTAAGTCCAGTTAAATAGATCCTGTTTTCATCAATTCTTATGTTTTTCTTAATGTCATTAATTATGTCTATAACCTTTTTAGGGTCCCAATCTATCCCAATTTTTATAGGAGCTGCTATAATGTAGGGGTCTTTTTCAGACATGTAGAAAGATTTTCGTTGTCCCTCACGCAATAAAAATTTTTTTTGGTCAGAATCAATCCCGCCGTGTAAGAAGATCACTAATGGGTATTTCTTATTTTTTTTGAATTTTATTGGAATATCCACTAAATAAGAATATCCACATTTCCATCTTAATTTATCATCAACATTACTATTAAAGCTTGATTCAGGCTCGATAAACTTTTTTCCAAAAAATGGATACTCACTCCATGGGTCATTTTTAATATTGGTCCACCATGGCTTTCTATATTTAAACCAATATAAATTTGCTTCACTATCCTTAGTTTTGTATTGATAATCAATAAGACTATTAATTTTTAATGTTTGATTCGCTTTAAATTTTGGCCATTTTTTTAAGCCTAAATTTTCCCTTTTCTCACTTGCAATAGTTTCACATGGACATACAAATTTTTGAGATTTTAGTGATGTAAGAAATAATATGGTTATCGAGTAAAAAAATAAATTTTTCATTTAAAAATCATCATTTTTTAAAAATTTCCCTCTTTTGACCCAGATATCATCTCCAACCTGTACAGTTGCATTAGTAAAGAAATTCCATCTGACATATCCACCTTTTACATTTCCACCAAGTTCAGAATTGTCTCCTAAAGAAAGCCTAACAACTCCTGCCCCATAGCCGTAATAAGGAATCCAGGGGTTTTCTTTTGGTATAGCAAGCAATGGATTAAATCCTAAAGCAAATTCTCTAAACGAATAGCCAGCCTCACCTGCTGCATCTAATTCTTTCTTCACTGCTTGTTCCCCTATATTTGATTTAATTTCTATTACTTTTCCACTACTAAAAATTAATGATAAACCTTCAACTTTCTTATTACCCCAAAAAGAATCTGGAAAAGCTATTTTACCCTTAACAGTATGTTCAATTGGTGCTACTCTAATTGCCCCTGAAGGGAGTTCAATCTCTCTATCAATCAAATTCATTTGTTGCTCTCTTTTGGATGATGCATTGCCATCCTGTTTTGTAACAGGTCTATCACCAATTTTGAATTTAATATTAGTTCCTTCAGGAGTAGTAATAGTTACCCAATTATTTCTCAAAGCATATTCAAAATGTCGTTGAATTTTCCCAAGTTTTGAGTAATCTGTTTCAAGAAAAACTTTTTGATAATATTTATCTTTTAAATCGTCAATTGCAATAGCTTCTCCATTTAAATTATATGCTCCAGACCAGTGAAAATGAATAGTTCTTCCTTTTTCTCTTTTTAATACGTTTTGCATACACTTATATTCGATATGAGTTGGATTAGATCCTGGAAGCATTATACCAAGATCTACTTGCATTAAATGATCTGTTAAATCTTGTATTGATTTTCCTTTTGCTTTTTTTATAAAATCAGTTTCCCAATCAACAGGTTTTATTAATGAATCAACTGAGAAAGAACCTAAATAAATTGCACCTGTTTTTTTAATTTTTTCTACTAATGATTTAATGAGTGGATCAAATTTTCCAGGTTGAGCCATAAGAACTACCTTTTCTCCCTCAAGTAAATCACTTCTTTCTATTAGTTTATTTGCCATGGCTTCCCAATCAGGAAAAGACTTAGTTTGATTTTCTGATTTCTTTTGATTATTACAGGAAACAAAAGCTAGAAGGACAACAAAAATTGAAACGAACAATTTTTTCATGGCTAATTTATTTAGTTCTCAATTATTTAAATTTAAAATAAACTATCCAAAAACATCTATAATCCTAATGATAAAAAATAAATTATTGTTGGGATAAATAGAAAAATACATAATAAATCAAATCCTCTATTCAACTTTTTTTTGGAGTGCCAATATGAAATTAAAATTAATGGTATTTGAAATGGTAATCTAATTAGTGCGTCTTGGCGAGTTATATTGTAAGTGTTTTGAGCTATTTCTGAATTGAAAAGATAAATGTTGGCAGGGAAAACAGCAATTAGCAAAATAAATATTCCAATTGCTCCATACCTCCTAGTTTTCTTGAACATTAGTAAAAAACCAAATAAAATTTCAAAAATACCTGAAACATAAACCATAAATTCAGGAAAAGGAATATAAGGTGGAACAATTACAAGGAAAAAATCTATATCGGTGAAATGTTTTACTCCAACAATTGCATAGAATATGCCCAAAGAATAAATAGTTATATTTTTAAATAATTCTCGAAACAGCATTATTTATATAAAGGTATAAATTGTTACTATTAATAAATTTATTTACCTAATAGCGAATCAAGATAGGGTCGATCCAGCAAATTTCCTTCTTTAATAACCGCCAGAATTGATTTCGTATTTGAAATATCTTCAATTGGGTTTTTATTTAATATAATTAGGTCTGCAACAAAACCTGATTTAATCCTACCTAATGAATTTTCAAGATTAAAATACTTTGCTGGATTTGTTGTAGCAGATTGAATTGCTTCTAGAACAGATAAGCCTGATTCATGTAATTCTTTAATTTCATCATGTAAGCTTAACCCAGGTATCAAGAATCCAATTGGGGTATCAGTACCCGCCATAAATGATATTCCTTTTTTATGCATATGACCAACCATTTTTTTTTGCCATAAACCATAGTCCACTGCTTTTTGGTTTATATCACTATTTATAGATTTAATTCTTTTGATCCATTCCATTTTTTTCTGTTCTGGAAGTAAATTCAAAAATTCTAAGTAATCTGGATTTTTATATAATTTTTTGGAAATATTCTGGTATAAAGTTAGCGTCGGTATTTGCCAAACATTATTTTTAATTAAAACATCAATAACATTTTTAATTTTCATTGAGTCTAAATCATTAATTGACCTCATTCTTTGCATACTGTGAATTAGTGATCTTAATTCAGAGCCCTCAAGACCAGATTTATTTTTTAAAAGGTCATCTCTTTCTTCAGATAACCCCTCTGATTGCTTTGTCATTGATAGTTCTATATTTCTCAAATGTTCAATACTATTTAAACCTAAATTGGAAGCCTCAATGACATCCATACTAAGAGGAACATGCCCAGTGAGTTTTAGATTATTTTCTTTTGCAAGATTGGATAATATTTTAAATTGATCTAGGCTCAACATTTCATAGGCCTTTAAGAAATCAACATCTTTTTCTATTAAAAATTTTACATTTTGAATCAACTCTTTGTTATCTATATTTTGAACAGATAGTTTAGGATAATAAATATTTTTTCCGTCATAAACATTGAATTTACCGTCTATTAGTGGTCCTGCTATTTTTACTCTACTTTTAGATCTGGGATTACTTATAGCCTCTTGCTTGAACTTATTGACAAAATCAAATTCACCTCCGGTATCTCTTAGACTTGTTATCCCATGATATAGGAATAAATTGGGCATAAAAGTTGCAAAATCCTTTTCAAATGCAAAATGTATATGTGCGTCCCATAATCCTGGAATTAAAAATTTATCACTTCCATTGTAAACTTTATTTTTTTTAGAAATCGAAATTTCACTTGTTTTAAATATGTCGAGAATACGCCCCTCTTTAATTACAACAGACATATTTTCCTTTAACCCATCAATTGGATCAATCACATCAATATTTTCGATTACTAGAGCTCCCTCAAAAAAGATACCTTCATTTGAACAGGAAATAATTTGAAAAAGAAATATTATAAAAAACAATATTTTCTTTTTAATTATAAAAAAATCTTGACATAAAAATTTATAAGCTTGATTTAATTTATTTATGAAACTAAATTTGAATTGAATCAATTTGGTAAAATTTTTCATTAGCTACTTATTTCTAATTTTATTAAAGATAGTAAACTTAAGAAGCATATGGTTTTTGAGTGGTTTTTTACTGAGAAAAATAAATATAGCCATATGTGTTTAACAAATAAATCAAACCGAAATTTTCATAATCAATCAATAATGTTTTCCTATTTTTAGATAACTATTTATCTTTTAAATATGAAATCCATAACCCTAAACCAATTTTTGTTATTCACCTTATTTGGATTGATAAACCAAATGGAAGCTTTTTCTCAAAAGCAGACACTTTATTTAAATTACGATACCGAATTGGCTTTTCAAACACCAAATGACAACAAGTATTATCACCTAGAGGCTACCATGCTTATTCGACAAGTCTTGTCAGATATTGATGATGCTCTAAAAAAAAACCAGGCCAAAAATCAAGATGTAGAATTTATTTTACTTTTTAAAAACGATTACGGTGCAGTTAAACCTATAAATTATCTTGTTAAATCAAATTTTTTTTCAGATGAGCTTTCAAAAAGCTTTTTTAAGAAACATTCTTATGATTGGATTAACAGGACATTTAGGTCAAACATTCCCTACGAGGATTAAAAAAATCTAATGTGTTTAAGATTTTTAAATTTTTAAAAATTAATATTTTGAGTTTTTATATAAGGGTTAAACACAAATTAACAGTATTATGAAGTATAGATATAGTAAGCTATATTATATAAATATGTTGGCTTAATTTTATCACAATAATTAAAACACTAATAAAACCTTTGGCTGTCAAAAAATTTAAAAAGACCATGTTATGAAAAAATCAACATCTTATTGGAAAACAAACCTTAAATATCTTAGCATACTTCTTTTAATTTGGTTTACCGTCTCTTTTCTTTTTGGGATTATTTTAGCTGATGCTCTAAATCAATTTAGCATATCTGGATTTCCATTGGGTTTCTGGTTTGCTCATCAAGGGTCAATCTACACGTTTGTTGTTTTAATTTTTATTTATGTTTATTTGATGAATAGGCTTGATAAAAAATTTGAAGTTGACGAAGTTTAATTTTTAGGATTAATTATGGATGCACAAATATGGACCTATCTTTTGGTAGGAGTTACGTTTCTGATATATGTTTTAATTGCAATAGTTTCAAGGGCAGGATCAACAAAAGAGTTTTATGTAGCAGGAGGAGGAATAAATCCAATTGCTAATGGTATGGCTACCGCTGCAGATTGGATGTCTGCTGCTTCCTTCTTATCAATGTCAGGTTTGATTGCTTTTATGGGTTTTTCGGGAGGACAGTATTTGATGGGCTGGACTGGAGGTTATGTTCTTTTAGCTCTTTTACTTGCCCCGTATTTAAGGAAATTTGGCAAATTTACTGTACCTGATTTTATTGGAGAGCGCTATTATTCTAAAAACGCTCGTTTGGTAGCACTAATTTGTGCACTATTTGTTTCTTTCACTTATGTAGTTGGTCAAATGAAAGGTGTTGGTGTTGCATTTGCACGTTTTTTAAATGTTCCTTTTGATACTGGGGTACTTATAGGTATTGGAATTGTATTTTTTTATGCAGTATTAGGAGGTATGAAAGGGATTACATACACTCAAGTTGCCCAATTTTGCGTTCTAATATTTGCTTTCACAGTACCGGCTATATTCATTTCTCTTCAGATGACCGGAAACCCAATACCTCAATTAGGTTTTGGATCTAAAGGTGCTGACGGTATTTACCTTTTAGAAAAATTAAATCAGCTTTCAGTAGATCTAGGATTTGATGCCTACACTGAAGTTAATAAAGATAATTTGATTAATATGTTTTTTATAACTGGAGCTTTAATGTTTGGTACAGCAGGTTTACCTCATGTGATTGTTCGCTTTTTTACTGTTCCAAGAGTAAAAGATGCAAGAATTTCTGCTGGTTGGGCTTTATTATTTATTGCAATTCTTTACACGACAGCTCCAGCAGTAGCAGTTTTTGCAAGAACAAATCTTATTAATACACTATCAAATTCGTCTTATTCGGAAGTTCCAAATTGGTTCTCTAATTGGGAAAAAACAGGCTTGCTAACTTTTGATGATAAGAATGGAGATGGTAAAATTCAATATGTGTCAGACGTAAATATAAACGAATTAAAGGTAGATCAAGACATAATCGTTCTTGCAAATCCTGAAATTGCAAATCTTCCGCCATGGGTAATAGGTCTTGTAGTTGCTGGGGGTCTCGCAGCTGCACTTTCGACTGCAGCAGGCTTATTATTAGTTATATCTACCTCTATATCACATGACTTATTAAAAAACTATTTGCGGCCTAATATTAGCGAGAAGGGTGAGCTTTTTGCAGCACGTGTTGCAATTGCAGTCGCAGTTGTAGCTGCAGGTTTAGCTGGATTGAATCCGCCTGGATTTGTAGCGCAAGTAGTTGCTTTGGCTTTCGGTTTGGCTGCATCATCATTTTTTCCTGCAATCATATTAGGTATTTTTGATAAGCGTATGAATCGAGAGGGTGCAATGTCCGGGATGATTGTTGGAATATTATTTACTGCAACATATATTATTTATTTCAAGCCCCAATTAGGAGGGTCTGGTTTGCCTGAAGATTATTGGTTTGGAATTTCTCCAGAGGGTATTGGAACTCTTGGGATGTTATTTAATTTTATAATTGCTATTTTAGTATCAAGATTTACTCCTCCACCATCAAAAGAAGTTCAAGAGCTAACAGAGCGCATACGAACTCCAAGGGGTTCAGCTGCATCAAATGCATCTGTTCATTAAAAAAACATTTAAAATGAATAATAAAATACGATCACTCTCAGGTTATTTTCACGAATATCAAAAAAGTATTCATCAACCTGAAAAGTTTTGGAGTAGGATTGCAGAATCTTTTCATTGGCAAAAGCCATGGGATAAAGTTTTGTCATGGAATTTTAAAGATCCAGAAATTCACTGGTTCAAAAATGCAAAATTAAATATTACTGAAAATATTTTTGAAAGAAACCTTTTTACACATGGGGATAAAACTGCTATTATTTGGGAACCAAATGATATAAACGAAAAAGCGATACATATTTCATATAAGGAGCTTTTTGAACGAACTTGTCAGTTTTCAAATGCTTTAGAAGCTCAAGGAATAGAAAAAGGAGATAGAGTAATAATATACATGCCAATGATCCCTGAGGCCGCAATCGCTATGCTAGCTTGTGCAAGAGTTGGTGCCGTACATTCAGTTGTTTTTGCTGGATTTTCTTCAACTGCTCTTGCGGATAGAATAAACGATTGTAAAGCTAAAATGGTTTTAACCTCAGATGGAAATTATAGAGGGGCGAAAAATATACCCGTTAAAGCTGTTGTGGATGAAGCTCTTGAAAAAACAACTTCAGTTGAAAAAGTAATTGTGTCTAAGCGAACAGATGCAAAAGTTCAAATGAAATCAGGAAGAGATTTGTGGTGGCATGAAATTATTCAAGGACAAAGTATAAAGCATAGTGCAGCATCTATGGATTCTGAGGATCTTTTGTTTATTTTATATACTTCAGGATCTACTGGAAAACCGAAAGGTGTTGTTCACACTACGGGAGGATATATGGTTTATTCACAATATTCTTTTTTAAATGTATTCCAATATGAACAAAATGATATTTACTGGTGTACAGCAGATATAGGTTGGATTACAGGGCATTCTTATATTATCTATGGACCGTTATTAAGTGGTGCAACAACGCTTATGTTTGAGGGAGTTCCCACATATCCTCATCCTGGGCGTTTTTGGGAAATTATAGATAAATATAAAGTGAATCAATTTTATACAGCTCCTACAGCAATTCGTGCTCTTCAAGCTTATGGTTTGGAACCTTTAGAACCTTATAGTTTAGATTCTCTAAAAGTTATTGGTTCAGTCGGTGAGCCAATTAATGAAGAAGCTTGGCATTGGTATCATGATCATATTGGAAAAGGGAATTGCCCTTTAGTTGATACTTGGTGGCAAACTGAAACTGGAGGAATAATGATTTCTGCTTTGGCTGGAATAACTCCAAATAAACCTGCACATGCCTCTTTACCTCTACCAGGAATACAACCAATAATTGTGGATGCAGACGGAAATGAATTGTTAGGGAATAACGTAGAGGGTAATCTTTGCGTTAAGTTTCCTTGGCCTTCTATTATCAGAACTACCTATGGAGATCATAAACGCTGTAAGGATACGTATTTTTCAACCTATCCAGGAATGTATTTTACTGGAGATGGTGCAAAACGTGATCATGATGGATATTTACGGATCTTAGGTCGTGTAGATGATGTTATGAATGTTTCAGGACACCGTATGGGAACAGCAGAAGTTGAAAATGCTATTAACGAACACCCTAAAGTAATTGAGTCAGCTGTAGTAGGATTTCCTCACGAAATCAAAGGACAGGGAATTTATGCATATGTAATTTGTGATATGGAAGGTCGATCAGAAGAGAGTCTCAGCCAGGAAATAAAAGATACGGTTAGAAAAATTATTGGGCCAATTGCAAGACCTGATCAAGTCCAAATTGTTTCTGGCTTACCCAAAACTAGGTCAGGTAAAATTATGCGACGAATTTTAAGAAAGGTAGCGAGCAAAGATATTTCTAATCTAGGGGACACTTCTACACTTCTTAATCCTGAAATTGTAGATGAAATAATAAGGGGAGCAAATATTTAAAACAAGGTTTAAATTTCAGAACAATATTCTTCACCAACATCAAAGTTTTCATAAACTTCTTTCGATACAACCCCCTGTCTAACGCCGTCATCTGGAAGGTTAGGCTGGTTAGGATTGTTGTAATAATTAATATATTCATCTGTTTGTAAAACAAAGTATAATGTTTTGTTTATCTCTATCTTTTGAATAATAATTCCACACCGTTCGTCTGATTTTTGACAATTTGTAAAGAAAAAAATTATTCCCAGAATAAAAAATCTTCCCATTTATGTTATCTAGATTTGAAAAAAGGGATTAAATTTTCTAATTGTAAAAATCTTGAGCCCTTAATTAATACTGAATCAAAAACAATATTATTTTTTTTGAAGTATTCTTTGAACGTATCGATCTTTTCAAATCTGAAGATCTTATTAGAATTAATCGATATCGATTTAAAATTATTTCCTATGGTAAAAACCTCTTTGAAATTCAGCTTAAGGCATAGATTAAGTATATTTTCGTGTTCATTTTTAGTGTAACTTCCTAATTCTAGCATATCTCCTAAAATAACTGATTTTGTTTCAGCTTGATTTTCTGCAAAAGCATTTAAAGCAGCTTGCATACTGCTAGGATTTGCATTGTATGCATCTAGTATATAAGGAACGTTATTAATAATTAACTTTTGTGAACGGTTATTTTTAGATTTATACCCTTCTATAGCATTTTTTATATCAATTAAATCAACTTTGAAAATAACACCAAAAGCAATCGATGCAGCAATATTAGTCAAGTTATAATCACCATATAGAGGGCTTTCAAAGTTCAGTCCTTTAAATTGAACTTGTATATTTTTATTATTTGATGTATAACTTATTTTTATGTCATTAATTTCATTACTTCCGAATCGGATTACTTTTTGATCTCGAGTTTGTTTTATTTGTTCTGGGTCATCTGCATTTATCAAAATCTGACCTTTTTTTAATTTAAGATGTTTATACAGCTCAGATTTTCCTTTTATTACTCCTTCTTTACTACCAAAACCTTCAAGATGTGCCTTCCCAAAATTAGTAATATACCCCCAATTTGGAAGTGAAATATAGCATAGTGATTCGATCTCATCTAAATGATTAGCTCCCATTTCAATTATTCCAATTTCATGCTTTTTCTTAAGTCTAAGAAGTGTTAATGGAACTCCAATATTATTATTTAAATTTCCTTCAGTAGCTAAAACTTCATAACTTTTTGAAAGAACTTCTCGAATTAATTCTTTAGTTGTTGTTTTTCCATTACTTCCTGTAATTGCTATAATTGGTGTATTTATTTTTTTTCTGTGATATGTTGCTAAATCTTGTAATGTTTTAAGAGAATTATTAACGACCAAGACTTTTGAGCTCAAATCAATTGAATCGTTATTATCTACTACAACGAAAGAAGCCCCTTTTTCTAGAGCATTTTTCGCAAAATGATTTCCATTGAAATTAGGACCGTTCAATGCAAAAAATAATTCTCCTTTTTTTAAAGTTCTGGTATCAGTTGAAATTCCATTGGAATTCAGAAAAGCGTTATAAATTTTTTTTATATCCATTATAAAAAAAAAGCATCTTAATTAAGATGCTTGATTTTTAGTATTATCCACGTCTTTTGTGACGAGCACTCTTTTTAACTTGACTTTTAGAACCTAAACGTGACATGGCACATCTAAATCCAATATAATCTGTAGCTATATATTGAGGTAGATATCTTCTTTGAGCGGGATCTAGCCAGTATGCACGATCTTTCCATGATCCACCTTTGTATACTCGAACTTCATCAGTAATCAAAGTTGTCCTTTTTGAGTTTTTATCGTACTCCCTCACACCGTCAATAATTTTTGGTGTAATAGGCGCATCATACATTTGAGTTGTTTCAGGTTTTGAATTATCATCTAAATCTCTTTTTCCTGCTGCAAAATTTCTGGAAGACTCAGTATCTCCATCTCTAAAATTCCTATTATCACTCTCTGAAAAGTTCTGGCGCAAAAATGTTTCGTTTTCGTCAATTTCAATTTTTTCAAGATCACCGGGAAGTCGTTTCAGTAAGACTTTTCCATTAGGTAAGGTATCAAATACAAGTTCATCAGCTGGAACTATTTGGGCTTTACCATCATCTCCAATTAATGTTTTTGTATAAATATTTCCTCTATAATAATTAAAATCACTTGCTTCATCGTCGACTATTGGGCGATAAACATCTGATACCCACTCTGAAACGTTTCCTGCCATATCATAGATACCAAAATCATTCGGCGGGTATTGTTTTACTTGTATAGTGATATCAGCTCCATCATCAGACCATCCTGCAATACCTCCATAATCCCCTTTTCCTAGCTTGAAGTTTGCGAGTTGATCACCTTCAGTACGTCTGTCGCTTGATCTTGTATATTCACCCGACCAAGGATATTTTTTCTTCCCACGATAGTTATTATACTCTCTATCACCAATTAACGATAATGCAGCATATTCCCATTCAGTTTCAGTTGGAAGCCTGTATGAAGGTAAAAGAATACCTTTCTCCACACCTGCATAAACTTTAACAATAGAGTCTCCAAGTTTTTGTTCCCCTCTTTTTCCAGACAAGCTATCAATTTTATTTCCATATGCAGTTTCTGGTCTTTTTAAGTAAGCTTGAGTATTAAAAGTACTATTTGTTTCTACTTCATTATAACGGACATCTTTTTGAACAAAAGATTCACGTTCTAAAATAAATTCGTTAACACGATCGGTTCTCCACTCGGCATATTGAACTGCCTGAAGCCAATTCACACCAACTACAGGGTATTCTGCATAAGCGGGATGACGTAAATAATTAGTCGTTAATTCTTCAACATATCCTAGCTGATTTCTCCATACTAGAGTGTCAGGTAAAGCGCCTTCGTATATTTGTCTATATCTTGCTTCTTCAGTTGGGAAAACATATTCAAGCCAATCGAGATATTCAAGGTACATTATATTTGTAACTTCAGTTTCATCGATATAAAAGGACATTACGTGTTGTTTGGTTGGAGAATTATTCCAATCTCTCATTACATCATCCTGCACTTGACCTTTTGTAAATGTCCCCCCTTCAACAAAAACCAAACCAGGGCCAGTTTCTTGTTCATTAAAATCTATGTTATACTGGAAACCACCTTTTTTAGAATTTATATCCCATCCGGTTCCGCGAGATGCGTTGCTTCCACCACAACCTGAAAAAATAAGAATTCCAATAAATATTATTGAGATGTGTTTTAAATTACCCACGTTCATATTGCTCGTTATTAATTTCATAAACATAATGCAATATACAAATAATCAATTTGAGCTGATATTGCATATATAGATTTAATTTATTTTGTATTAACAAAACGTTTGAATTTATCAAATATTGCTTTTTAATCCCAAAACAACAAAATATTTAATAATAGCATAAGATTTTATTAAAAATAGCGTTGAAATAATACAAAAGATAAACCATGCGGACGCTAACATTTTTGATAATCTACTTTACCCTAGGTACGCTTTTATCTTTTGCACAAAAATCAAATCGAGTAATTACAACTGGAGTACCTTTTCTATTGATAACATCTGATGCTAGAGCTGCAGGAATGGGCGATCAAGGAGTTGCTACTTCAGCAGATAATTTTTCTCAGTATTGGAATCCAGCTAAATTTGTTTTTTCATCAAATAAAAAGGGATTCGGGTTAAGTTATACTCCATATTTAAGCAAATTGGTAGATGATATTTTTTTAGGCAATGTTTCATATTATAGTAAAATGGACGAACGAAGTTCTTGGGCAACTAGTTTAAGGTATTTTAGCTTAGGCGATATTCAATTCAATGATTTTATAGGAGGTTCAATAATAGATCAGGGAACTGAACGACCATCAGAATTAACACTCGATTTATCCTATGCTTTAAAATTAAGTCAAGAATTTTCCATGGCTATAGCTGGAAGATTTATATATTCTGATCTAAAAGTAGCAAGGGATTCAGATACGTCTTCTGCTAGTTCCTTTGGAGTAGATATTGCTGCTTTTTATCAGAGTAAAATTTTTAACCTAAAATCTAATAAAGCAATTTTTAGGTCAGGATTAAATATTTCTAATATTGGACCAAAACTTAATTATGATTCAGGTGAACAAAGAAGTTTTATTCCGACTAATCTTAGGACAGGCTTAGGATTAGACCTATTGGTTGACGAAAACAATAGTCTTGGTTTTTATATTGAATTTAGTAAGTTACTCGTTCCTACACCTGTTGCAGTCTACGATGAAAGTCAAAATTTGATAGGGTATAGTCAACCAGATATTGATTTTATTAATGGTATTTTTACTTCTTTTTCTGATTCACCTGACGGCTTATCTGAAGAGTTAAGCGAAATTACAGTTGCACTAGGACTAGAGTATAATTTTGAAGATGCTTTTTCGATTCGAACAGGTTATTTTTCTGAAAGTAAAGAAAAAGGTTCAAGAAGATACCTAACCATGGGAGCCGGGTTTAATTTAAATTTTATAGATATTGATATATCTTATTTATTTTCTACTTCAGGTATTAGGAATCCATTAGAAAATACAATTAGATTTTCTTTATCACTAAATATTGATCAATCCTCTTCTGAACCGATATCTTCATCAGATAGTGAGAATAGTTTATAAAGTGTGCAAGAATTAGATTAAATATTATCTGAATTTAGGAGAGAAATGAGTAATTTTGAACACTACTATTCGAATAGTGCATTAGGATAATATGAAGAAAATAACTAAAGAAACTTATCTCAATTGGTATACTGATATGCTCTTCTGGAGAAAGTTTGAAGACAAGCTCGCGGCTGTCTATATTCAACAGAAAGTAAGAGGATTTTTACATTTATATAATGGTCAAGAAGCTGTATTAGCTGGATCACTTCATGCCATGGAGATTGGTAAAGATCGAATGATTACAGCATATAGGAATCATGTTCAGCCAATCGGAATGGGAGTTGACCCTAAAAAAGTAATGGCCGAACTATATGGAAAGTCTACCGGAACTTCTCAAGGCCTAGGAGGATCAATGCATATTTTTTCAAAAGAACATAAATTTCACGGAGGTCATGGAATTGTTGGAGGCCAAATTCCTCTGGGTGCTGGTATGGCATTTGGCGATAAATATTTTGAACGTGATAATGTTACTTTATGTTTTATGGGTGATGGTGCAGTCCGTCAAGGATCTCTTCATGAAACTTTAAATTTAGCTACACTTTGGCAACTTCCTGTAGTTTTTGTAGTTGAAAATAATGGTTATGCAATGGGTACCTCAGTAGCCAGAACAGCATCTCACCAAGAAATTTGGAAACTGGGATTAGGATACGATATGCCTTGTGAGCCTTGTGATGGAATGAATCCATCTGCAGTTGCAAAAATAATGCATAAAGCAATTAGTCTCGCTAGGAAAGGTGGAGGACCATCTTTCATTGAGATGAACACATATAGATATAGAGGCCATTCTATGTCTGATGCTCAACAGTATAGAACTAAAGATGAAGTTGAGGAGTATAGAAAAATTGATCCAATTACTCAGGTAAAAGATGTTATTTTATCAAAAAAATACGCTACTCAGAAAGAACTCGACAAGATTGATCTGTCTGTGAAAAATAGAGTAGCAGAATGTGAAAAATTTGCTGAATCTTCACCTTACCCTGATAAAAGTTTGATGTATGATGCTGTATATGAGCAAGAAGATTACCCATTTTTAAAACATAAATTATAGTAAATGGCAGAAATAATTAATATGCCAAGATTGAGCGATACAATGGAGGAGGGAACTGTAGCAAAATGGTTCAAAAAGGTTGGTGATAAAATTAGTGAAGGTGATATTTTAGCAGAGATTGAGACTGACAAGGCAACAATGGAGTTTGAATCTTTTAATGAAGGAGAACTCCTACATATTGGCATCCAAGAAGGAGGCACTGCACCTGTAGACACACTCCTTGCTATAATTGGAAAAAAAGGAGAGGATATCTCAAGTTTTATTTCTAAACCTAAAACTGAAACGACGGAAAAGAATGATGGAGATAAACTAACATCCGAAGTTAAAAAAACTAATGAGGCTAAAACTATTCCTGAAGGTGTAGAAATTGTTACAATGCCACGTTTGAGTGATACTATGGAAGAGGGTACAGTCGCTAAGTGGAATAAAAAAGTTGGAGATAAAGTAAATGAAGGGGATATTTTAGCTGAAATTGAGACTGATAAAGCAACTATGGAATTCGAGTCATTTTATCAGGGAGTTTTATTGCATATTGGTTTGGATGAAGGAGATACTGCAGCTGTGGATAGTCTTTTGGCAGTTATAGGAAAAGCAGATACTGATATAGATCAAGTACTTTTAGTTTTAAATAGTTCTTCACAAAGTGCCCCAAAACAAGACTCAAAAGTTGTTGAGAAAAACCCAGTTACAAAAAAAAGTGATCTTAAACCAGAAATAAAAAATGAACAGCCCAAAAATATCATAAGGGATTCATCAATTAATGACCGTATAATAGCCTCTCCATTGGCAAAGAAATTAGCTGCTGACAAACAAATTGATTTGAGAAGTGTTAAAGGAACTGGTGATTTTGGAAGAATAATAAAAAGAGATATTGATAATTATAAACAATCACAAGCATTAGATTCAAAGCAATCTATTCCACATGGAGTAGAGTCAATAACTGAAATAGCTAATTCTCAAATGCGAAAGACAATTGCCAAGCGATTATCAGAATCTAAATTTTCAGCCCCACATTACTATCTTGGTGTTGAGTTTAATATGGACAATGCTATTTCTTTCAGAAATCAATACAATTCAATACCAGATACCAAAATTTCTTTTAATGACATTATTATAAAAGCTGTTGCTTTTTCATTAAAGAAACATCCACAAGTCAACTCAAAATGGGAAGATCATCAAATTACTCACCACCACCATGTTCATATAGGGGTAGCTGTAGCTGTTGATGACGGTTTAGTCGTTCCTATTGTTAGGTTTGCTGATGAAAGAAACCTTAAACAAATTGGTAGCTCAGTTAAAGATTATGCAGCACGTGCTCAAGATAAAAAGCTTAAACCTGAAGAAATGGACGGAAGTACCTTCACCATCTCAAATTTGGGAATGTTTGGAATTCAAGAATTTACATCTATTATAAATCAACCAAACGGAGCCATTTTATCTGTTGGTGCTATAGTAGAAAAACCTGTAATCAAATCCGGGAATATAGTTGTGGGCAACACTATGAAATTAACTTTAGCCTGTGATCACCGTGTTGTTGATGGGGCTACAGGAGCCCAATTTTTAAAAACACTTCGTGAATATGTAGAGAATCCTTTGACTATGTTGATTTAAGATTCAAAAGGATTTTCTTACCTTTAATTTATGTCAAAAATAATTGTAGTCACAGGGGCAAGTAGGGGTATTGGTCGGTCAATAGTAAAACTTGCAGCATTGAGGGGTTACACTGTATATGCTTTGTCACGTAATATAAAAAACCTTGACTCAACAAATCTTATCTATCCTGTTTCAATTGATATTTCTGATGAAAACTCTGTTTCTGATTTCCAGCTAAAACTTGAAAAAAATAAAGTAATTGTGGATGCATTAATAAATAATGCTGGTGCTTTTTTGAATAAACCCTTTTCTAAAACAACAAAAACTGAGTTTGAAGCAATTTATCAAGTAAATATTTTTGGTTTAGCATCAATTACTAGAATCCTTTTACCTCAAATCTCAACTAAAGGACATGTGGTCAATATTTCTAGTATGGGTGGGTTAGACGGAAGTGTAAAATTTCCTGGTCTTTCAGCTTATAGTAGTAGCAAAGCTGCAGTAAATATTTTAACAGAATTGTTGGCAGAAGAATATAAGGAAACTGGCCCAGCTTTTAATTCACTCGCATTAGGTTCAGTACAAACAGAAATGTTAGAAGACGCTTTTCCTGGATTAAAAGCCCCATTATCTGCTGAAGAAATGGCTTCTTATATAATAGAATTTGCAACAACAGGTCAGAATTATTTTAATGGTAAAGTTCTTCCTGTATCGTCTTCAACTCCTTGAATATAAATGGAGCAATTATTATCATTAATTCCTGAAAATTCGAGATTAAAAATTTATAAAATTTTACGGAATTCAAAAGTATCCGTTAAGATAAAAAAAAAGCGACTAACAAAACATGGTGATTTCAGTATTAAACCAAATGGAACTTCATTAATTACAATTAATATTAGTTCAAATCCTTATCGTTTTTTAATCACTTTAATTCATGAATTAGCTCATTTTAGAGTTTATAATTTATATCCTTATAGAGTAAAACCACATGGTTTAGAATGGAAGTCTATTTATCGTGAAATTTTTGAACCTTTTTTAAGTACAGATATTTTCCCAGAACCAATCTGTAGCTTACTTGCTCAACATATGATTAATCCTAAAGCCAGCACAGATCGCGATTTTAAACTAGCTATGGCTTTAAGGGAATATGATTCCCCAAATCAACATACAACTATTTATCATTTAAAAGAAGGCAATCAGTTTGCTTTAGATAATGGTCGTATTTTCACTAAAATAAAAAAACGAAGAAAACTTTTTGAATGCATAGAGAGAGATACAGGAAAAATCTACCTCTTTAATCCTCAATCTGAGGTTAGACCAATTAAAAACTAATTTTTTAAATACATTTCTCTAACTTTTTTAAAGAGATCCGAAGAATAAACAAAACTTGAAACTGCTGCATTATCTGTATTGAAAATATCTTTTTTAGTTCCTTCCCAAGCTTTTACCCCATTTTTTAAAAACACAATTTTCTCACCAATTTCCATAACAGAGTTCATGTCATGGGTATTAATTACTGTTGTGATATCATATTCTTTAGTTATTTCTTGAATTAAGTTATCAATTAATATTGCTGTTTTAGGGTCTAGTCCTGAATTGGGTTCATCACAAAATAAATACTTTGGATTCATTACAATAGCGCGAGCAATTGCAACTCTTTTTTTCATACCTCCAGAAATTTCATCAGGAAATTTTTCATTTGCGTTAACTAAATTCACTCTTTTAATTACTTGATTCGCTCGATCACGAACTTCATCTTCTTCGCTATTAGTTAACATCTGCATAGGAAACATTATATTTTGTTCTACAGTCATTGAATCAAAAAGAGCGCTACCTTGAAATACCATTCCAATTTCTTGACGAAGAATCGAGCGTTCTTTTACGCTCATAGAATCAAATACTTTGTTTTCAAATTCAATGTGTCCTTTATCGGTTTTAATTAAACCTAGAAGACATTTTAAAAACACAGTTTTCCCAGATCCGCTTTGACCAATAATCAAATTAGTTTTTCCTTTATCAAAAATTGTTGATATTCCTTCAAGCACTGGAGTATCGTCAAAAGTCTTGCTTATGTTTTTGACTTTTATCATTTATGTAAGTAATAGTTGTGTTATCAGATAGTTTAAAAGTATAATTACAACACTTGTCCACACAAAAGAAATTGTACTTGCTTTTCCAACTTCTAAAGCTCCGCCAGTCATGAAGTAACCATGAAATGAGGGAACTGTTGCTAAAATAAAAGAAAAAAATGCAGTTTTAATAAAGGCGTACGTGACATGAAAAGGAATAAGATCCATTTGAATTCCTTCTATAAATTCTCCACTTGAAGAAAATCCTCCATAAACGCAACCTATATAACCCCCAAAAATACCCAAAAACATTGACGTACATATTACAAGGGGGTATAGGGATAGTGCAATAATTTTTGGAAAAATAAGATAATTGAAAGTATTAATTCCCATTACCTCAAGTGCATCAATTTGTTCCGTAACTCTCATTGTACCGATACTAGAAGTTATGTATGATCCAACTTTTCCAGCCATTATTATTGATATGAAAGTAGGTGCAAATTCTAGAATTACGGATTGGCGAGTAGCAAAACCAATAAGGTTTTTTGGAAGTAAAGGGTTTTCAAGATTTAGTGCCGTCTGAATTGCAACTACACCTCCAACAAAAAAAGAAATAAAGGAGACAATCCCTAAGGAACCTATTATTAAAACATCAATATCTTTTAAAATAAGCTGCTTTAGAATTTTCCATTTGGTAAATTTCCCAAAAACACTTTGGAGCATTAGGAAATATTTTCCGATGTTTGCTAGGAATTTCATACACTTTCAAAGGTAGCTATTTTAGGCAAAAAAGACTTTTTTGGAATTAGATTTTAAATTCTATCGCTAGATTATATATGAAATAGCATTTATATTCATCCCTGCGCCAACTGATGCAAACAAAATCAAGTCTCCTTTTTCTAGTTTATGACCTCCATAATTTTTTTTTCGAACCAAATCAAATAAGGTTGGGACAGTAGCAACTGAACTGTTTCCAAACTCTTGAATGTTCATAGGTAAAACATCATGAGGCATGGATTTTTTATAAATTTTATAAAATCGCCTCACAATAGCATCATCCATCTTTAAGTTAGCCTGATGGATGAATATTTTTTTTACATCTTTGATTTTTTTACCTGAACTTTCAAGGCAGCTTTGCAGAGCTAAAGGAACTTTATTCAATGCAAATTCATAAACTTTACGACCATGCATTTTAATATACTTAGTTCCATTAGCTCCCTTATTAGCAGGGCCATAAAAAATGAATTCCGCTTCTCCTTCAGAAGTATATGTGACGGTTTTATGCGATAAAATACCTCCTTTTTGAGATGAGACCTCGATCATAGATGCTCCGGCTCCATCTGCATATATCATGGAGTCACGATCAGTGTGATCTAACACACGTGAAAGAGTATCAGCTCCTAAGACTAAGCATTTCTCTGCCATTTTGGATTTTATGAATGCAGTTGCTTGAATGACTCCTTCTACCCATCCAGGGCAACCAAAAAGAATATCATACGCAACACACTCAGGATTTTTAATTTTTAATTTTGCTTTCACTTTTGAAGCTAGGCTTGGGAGTGTATCAACTTGGTTTGACCCCAAACTAATATCTCCAACGTTATGGGCAACTATAATATAATCGATGTCTTCTTGATTTACACCAGAGTCTTTAATAGCCTTTTTAGCTGCTTCAATAGAAATATCAACAACCGTTTGGTTTTGATTTATATAACGACGTTTTTCAATTCCAGTGATTGCCCTAAATTTTTCTATAATGACTTCATTTGAGTTATCTATAGCGTTGCCATTAGAGTCGTAAAACGAATGTTTTGCGAAATTAGAATTAGATTCAATATTTACTGGAATACTACTGCCAGTACCTGTAATTTTTATATTCATATTATTTTTTAAAAATAATTCAATTATAGATTGAGTCTCAAAAAATAAAAAAGGGGATACGAAGTCTAAAAGTATTAAAACAAGTATTTATTTATAAATATTTAATGAATAAAAACTTATAAATCAACTCTCTAGATAAGATTCTGTTGGGCTACAGCTACAAACTAAATTACGATCTCCATAGGCTTCATCGACTCTTCTAACTGAAGGCCAAAATTTGTTTTCAGAAACAAATTTTAGGGGAAATGCAGCTTTTTGGCGTGAATAGGGTAAATCCCATTTATCGTTAGTAATCATTTCCAGAGTATGGGGAGAATTTTTCAATAAGGCATGATCGTCATCGTTTTCAGAGGCAATCTCCATTCTGATAGATATCATTGCATCACAAAAACGATCCATTTCATTAATGTTTTCACTTTCGGTTGGCTCTATCATCATTGTTCCTGCTACAGGAAATGAAACAGTTGGCGCATGAAAACCATAATCCATTAATCTTTTAGCAATATCGACTACTTCAATGCCGTAATCTTTAAACTTCCTACAGTCAATTATAAGTTCGTGAGCTGAACGTCCATTTTCTCCAGAGTAAAGTATATCAAATGCTCCTTCGAGACGCTTTTGAATATAATTTGCATTTAAAATGGCTATTTCTGTTACTTTCTTTAAACCCGATCCACCTAACATTTTGATATAACCATATGATATTAAGCATGCTAGAGCAGAACCAAAAGGGGCTCCAGAAATAGATGTAATGGCCTTATTACCTCCAGTTTTTATGATAGGGTTTCCAGGTAAAAAAGGAGCTAAATGAGCAGCAACACAAATTGGTCCTACGCCTGGTCCACCTCCGCCATGTGGTATAGCAAAAGTTTTGTGTAGATTAAGATGGCAAACATCAGCACCAATTGCAGCAGGACTAGTTAAACCAACTTGTGCATTCATGTTTGCTCCATCCATGTAAACTTGACCACCACATTCATGTATAAGTTTAGTAATTTCTCTGATTTTCGTCTCAAAAACACCATGAGTACTTGGATAGGTTATCATTAATGCTGCAAGCTTTTCTTTATTATTTAATGCTTTTTCATTTATATCATCCCAGTCAATATTTCCTTTATCGTCAGTATTTACCACAACAACTTTCATTCCTGCCATTACGGCCGATGCTGGATTTGTTCCATGGGCAGAGGCAGGAATTAAACAAATATTACGCTCAGAATCCTTATTAATTTTATGAAATGCTCTAATCACCATAAGACCCGTATATTCACCCTGAGCTCCAGAATTAGGTTGTAAAGATGTAGCTGCAAAGCCAGTAATCTGATTAAGTTGATTTGTAAGTTCGGATAGAACTATATTATAACCTTTTACTTGTTCTTCAGGCACAAAAGGATGTATGTTTCCCCAATTTGGATCGCTTAAGGGTAGCATTTCAGAAGCAGCATTTAATTTCATGGTGCATGAACCAAGAGAAATCATAGAATGATTTAGGGCTAAGTCCTTTCTTTCTAATGATTTAATATATCGCATTAAAGCTGTTTCAGAATGGAATGAATTAAAAACCTTATGAGATAGGTAGATACTTTTTCTAATTAAAATTTCTGGAAGTTTATGACCCTTAAAGGACAGATTTTTTATGTTTTTTTTAGTGTATGATTCAAATATTGATGAAATCTTCAAAATATCTTTATCGGAAGTAGTTTCATTTATAGAGATACATACAGTTTCCTTATCTGGATAATAAAAATTAATTTCATTAGCTTCTGCAAGATTTTTAATAGGATCTGACGGAATCTTAATTTGGAGTGTATCAAAAAAGAATTTATTTTTTTGTTTTAAATCCAGTGATTTAATATTTTCAGAAAGTTTAGATGTTTTTTTATGTATTTGTTTGGCAATATTTTTAAGTCCATCGGGACCATGGTAAACTGCATACATTCCAGCCATTACAGCGAGTAAAACTTGTGCAGTACATATGTTTGATGTTGCGCGATCTCTTTTTATATGTTGCTCCCTTGTTTGTAAAGCCATTCGAAGAGCTGGACTTCCCTTTTGGTCCTGAGTTTGTCCAATTATTCTACCAGGAATATTTCTTTTATAATGTTTACGAGTAGCAAAAAATGCGGCATGGGGTCCACCATAACCAAGTGGAATTCCGAACCTTTGAGTAGTACCTACAACAACATCTGCACCTAGCTTACCTGGACTTTCAAGGAGAACTAAACTCATAATATCTGCTGCTACAATAGAGCAGACACCTTGTTTTTTTGCCTTTTCAATCCAAACATCTAGGTTTGGAATATTTCCTTTTTTTCCTGGATACTGAAAAATAGCACCAAAAAAAGTGGAAGTATATTCAAAGTTATCTGGATTTCCAGTTACAATATTTATTCCTAATGGATCTGCGCGAGTGTTCAGTACAGAAAGCGTTTGGGGCAAGATGTTTTCGTCCACAAAAAACTGATATGCATTATTGTTTTTTTGTTCTTTAGTTTGAGATCCGAATAACATAGTCATAGCCTCTGAGGCCGATGTACTTTCATCTAACAAAGATGCATTTGCAAGTTCCATACCTGTTAAATCACATACCATTGTTTGAAAGTTAAACAAGGCTTCAAGCCTTCCTTGTGCTATTTCAGCCTGATAAGGTGTATATGCTGTATACCATCCAGGATTTTCTAGTATATTTCTTTGAATTACAGCCGGAACGATAGATGGGTGATAACCTAAGCCAATAAAAGTTTCAAAAACTTTATTTTTCCCCCCAAGTAAATTTATATGTTTAGCAAATTCATATTCACTAATTCCTTCTGGAAGTTGTAATGGATTTTTTAACCTAATTCCCTTCGGAATTGTTTCTTCAAGTAATTGAGATATTGAATTAACGCCAATTTTTTCCAACATTTTTTTAATCTCCTCTTCATTTGGTCCTAGATGTCTTTCTATAAACATATCGGTTCTCATATTCTTTTCTTTAAATTCAAAAATACATTTTAGTTTTGATTTTTTTAGCTCGGTTTTTTGTATTTAAAAATAACTTATAAAAAATTTAAGCTCTTGCAATAAACTTTCGATATTTACATGTGAAAAAAATGTTTTTTATTTTTTTTGATTTTTACATAAAAGCTAGTATTCATGTGGCTTTATCTGTAGTATCATTAGCTCTAATTTCTATAAAGCTGAGTCAAAATCCAATATCAATAAAAATGTTAATATTTATTTTCAATAGCACTTTATTTGCATATAATTTCGTTAAATATTTCCCTATTATCTGGAAAAAGAAAACACATAATTTTCCATATCTAATTTTTTATTTGTCTTTGTTAAATTTATTTTTCGGGATTTATTTTTATTATTACTTGTCTTTGTTAGCAAAAATTATTGCTTTAGTTGGAGGAGTTTTAGTATTTCTTTATGCTTTACCACTAAATCATGGAATGAAAAATCTGAGAAATGCTAAGGGATGGAAAGTATATTTAGTAATTATTACTTGGATATTACTTACAGTTGGAATACCATTTTCATCTTCCCTAATATTTGAAATCAAACTCTTTATAAAACTTTTATTGATTCAAGGTATTTATGTTTTTGTTGCGATATTACCTTTTGAAATACGAGACTTAAACTACGATTCTAAAAACCTTAACACACTTCCTCAGCAATTAGGATTGGTTAAAGTCAAGTTTTTGGGATATTATCTATTGTGTATTAATTTTATTATTACAGTTTTAGGATTTGAATTTTTATCGCCTATTGCCTTAAGTTCATTTTTAAGTTTTAGTATTCTGGGTTTTTTATTGAAACGATCCTATCCAAAAAAATCAAAATACTTAAGTAGTTTTTGGGTAGAGGCTGTACCTATTTTTTGGGCTGGTACTTTTTATTTATTTTCATAAATTTAAGCTTATTCAAAAATGATATTATCCTAATGAAAAAATTAGCTTTACTTATCTTATTTATTGCATGTGTTGATAATCAATCTCACATACAATTATTGGAAAAAAAAGAATTTAAAGTTTTGTTGGAAGATGATGTTCAACTAATAGATGTTAGAACCTCAGAGGAATTCTCTAAGGGGTCAATAAAAGGAGCTAAAAACATTGATTATAACTCAGAACATTTTATTGACAAAATCTCAAAATTAGACAGGGATAGGCCCGTTCTTGTTTACTGCGCAATGGGAGGGAGAAGCTCAAAAGCTTCAAAAGTTTTTAAATCTCAAGGATTTAAAAAAATATATGATTTAAAAGGGGGGTATTCGTCTTGGTAATCTTTTCAGATTAAACCAGACCTTCTAAGTAAAGCAGAACTATCAGGTTTTTTACCTCTAAATTTTTTATATAAAACCATCGGATGTTCGGTACCACCTTTAGATAAGATGTTTTCAAAAAAACTTTTAGCTATATCAGAATCAAATATCCCATTTTTTGAAAAAAGTTCAAATGCATCTGCGTCTAGAACCTCAGCCCATTTATAACTGTAATAACCTGCAGCATAGCCCCCTTGAAATATATGCGAAAAGCTTGTACTCATGCAGTTTTCAGGAATGTCTTTTGTAAATTGCAAATTTTTAATTTCAGTTATCTCGTGTTTTTTTACATCTTTTATTTTTGATGCATTGGAATTGTGATAAGACAGGTCGAGGTAGCTAAAACTTAACTGCCTTAGAGTTTGAAGACCTTGTTGAAAATATGCTGCTTTTTTTATTTTTTTTATTAAATCTTGAGGTATTAAATCTTGTTTTTTAAAATGTTTCGCAAAAAGATTTAACGCTTCAGTTTCATAACACCAGTTTTCCATGATTTGACTTGGAAGCTCGACAAAATCCCAATATACATTTGTTCCACTTAATGCACTATAATTAGTATTAGCAGATATTCCATGTAAGGCGTGCCCAAACTCATGAAATAATGTTCTCACATCCTGAAAAGTTAATAGGGAGGGCAAGTTACTTGTTGGTCTTGGGAAATTACAAACTATTGAAATATGAGGGCGTTGATTTCTTTTTTGAGATCTATAACTTGTCATCCAAGCCCCACTCCTTTTTCCTGTTCTAGGGAAGAAATCAGTATACAGCAATGCATAAAAGTTATTATTTTTGTATACTTCAAAAACCTTAACTTCATCATGATAGCTATCTAATTTCTTGTTTTCTATAAACTTCATTCCATATAGCCTATTTGCAATTTCAAATAAGCCACTTAAAACATTATCTAATTGAAAATATGGCTTAAGCTCTTCTTCATTTAAATCAAACTCTACTTCTTTTAATTTTTCAGAAACAAATGCAAAATCCCATTTTTCTATCTTTTTAATATTTAAATGTTTTTTAGCAAAAGTTTGCATTGATGTCCATTCTTTTTTTGCAAATGGTTTGGATTTTTTAGTTAAATCATCTAGAAATTTTTGAACGTTTTCCTCCGATTCAGCCATTCTTTCTTCCAAGACAAAATTTGCATGGGAATTATATCCTAAAAGGGATGCTCTTTTTTGCCTTAAATCAATAATTTGTAATATGATATTTGTGTTATTGTTTTCATTTTCTCGAAAACCTCGATTTGAAAATGCAAGATTTATTTCTTTTCTTAATTTTCGATCATCAGCATAAGTTATAAATGGAATATAGCTGGGGTAGTCTAACGTAAAAATCCACCCTTTTTTATTTTGATTTTTTGCAATTGACTCAGCCATTTCGATTGATGATATAGGCAGACCTTTTAGTTTTTTTTTGTTTTTAATATGAAGTTGGTAATTCTGGGTATCAGCTAAAACATTCTCACCAAATTTTAAACTTAACTCGGCAAGCTGCATATCAATATTTCTTAATTTTATTTTTGCTTTATTATCTAATAAAGCACCATTACGAACAAAGCCCTTATATTCTTTTTCTAAAAGTGTTATTTGTTCAGTGTTCAGAATTTTCCGGTCCTCATTCTTATATACAAATTGAATGCGTTTAAATAAATCTTCGTTTAAGCGGATGTCATTTTGAAATTTGGAAAGTAATGGAGCTACAGCTTTAGCTATCCCTTGAAGCTCATCATTAGTTTCTGCACTATTCAGATTAAAAAGTATAGTAGCATTTCTTCCAACTAGACTCCCACATTTTTCTATGGCTTCTATTGTATTCTTAAAGCTTGGAACTTCTTTTTGATTAATTATAGAATTGATTTCATCTAATCCTACCGTAATTGTTTTTTTTATGGACGGAATAAAGTCTTCTATTTTTATTTTCGAAAAAGGAGTTGCTTCGAAATTAGTTTTGAATTCAGCAATCAGTGGATTAGTCAAAGTTTTATTTTTTTATCTGCTCACTACTTAGATTAACTTTTTCTTTAAGACTATTTTTATAGTCTATGATTTTTTTTTGAATTTTTTCACTTTTAACACCTAAAATTTGAGCAGCTATAATACCAGCATTCTTAGCTCCATTTAAAGCCACTGTTGCAACAGGAACGCCTCCCGGCATTTGTAAAATTGAAAGGATGGAATCCCATCCATCCACAGAGTTGCTAGATTTGATAGGGACACCTATTACCGGAAGAGGGCTTACAGAAGCAACCATTCCTGGGAGGTGAGCGGCACCACCCGCACCCGCAATAATAACTTTAATTCCTCGTTTATGTGCTTCACTTCCGTAAGACATCATTTTTTCCGGTGTTCTGTGAGCTGACACAATATCAACCTCAATGGATATTCCGAGATTTTCTAAAATTTCAACTGCCTCTTTCATGACTGGGAGATCTGATTGACTTCCCATAATTATTCCTACTTGTACCATATTATTTTGATATTACTTCTATAGTTTCTTTAACTTCTTCTGCAATTTTTCTTGCGATATTTAAGTCTTTATTAACTACGGTTACATGTCCCATTTTTCTAAATGGGCGAGTTTCTTTTTTTCCGTAAATATGGGGTTTTACTCCCTCAATTGCTAGAATATGTTCAATATTTTTATAATGGACGGGTCCCGAATAACCTTCTTTTCCTACAAGATTTACCATAACACCCGCTACTTTATTTTCTGTATTTCCTAAAGGAAGATCCATAATAGCCCGAATATGTTGTTCGTACTGTGAAGTATATGATGCCTCAATACTGTAGTGACCACTATTATGTGGTCTTGGGGCAACTTCATTTACCCATATTTCACCTTCTTTAGTTAAAAATAATTCTACAGCCAACAATCCAACATGTTTGAAAGCTTTTGATACTTTAAGTGCAATGTCTTCAGCTTTTTTGGCTGTGGCTTTAGAAATTCTTGCAGGACTCAATACATATTCAACTTGGTTTGCTTCGGGATGAAATTCCATTTCTACACAGGGGTAAATCTGTATTTCACCTTTAGGACTTCTACAAACAATGATCCCTAATTCTTTGTCTATGGAAACCAAGTCTTCTGCCATGCATGCGTCTTCGCTGATATTTTCTAGATCTTGATTTGACCTTATAATTTTAACTCCATAACCATCATAACCCATAGATTCAGACTTCCATACAAAAGGGAATGAAACAAATCCCCGAGCTACAGCGTTTTTTAATGATTCTTTGGATTTAAAAAGCTCAAAGGAAGCAGTGGGAATATCATTTTTCAAATAAAATTCTTTTTGATTCCCTTTGTTTTGGATTATTCTGAGAACTGAAGCTTGAGGATAAACCTTAACTCCTTGATTTTCTAAAAAATGTAAAGCATCTGTATTTACATTTTCTATTTCAATAGTTAGAATATCTACATCTTTACCAAAGCTTACTACTGCATCATAATCCATAAGATCAGCTTGAACAAATTGATTACAACTAAGTTTGCATGGAGCTTGATTATTAGGGTCCATTACTTTAGTGTGAATATCCCACTGGCGTGTTATACTTAAAAGCATTTTGCCTAGTTGTCCGCCACCTAAAATCCCAATTATATGTTGCCCAGAAATAAAACTCATCATTAATTTTTACAAAAATACGGATAAGTTTTTTGCAATTAAAAAAAGCCGTCTAAAATGGGTATATTTAACCAAAAAATAAAAATGATTAATCTTGTTTTATTTGGAAAACCTGGAGCGGGAAAAGGTACTCAAGCAGAGTTTTTAAAAGCTAAATATAATTTAGTTCATATTTCAACTGGAGACTTGTTTAGGAAGAACATAAAAAATAAAACGGCACTTGGCAATCTTGCAAAATCATATATTGATAAAGGAGACTTGGTTCCTGACCAGGTTACTATTGACATGCTTGAAGAAGAGGTTGACAATAACTCACAGTCTTTTGGTTTTATTTTTGACGGTTTTCCTAGGACAGAATCCCAAGCTCAATCTTTGGATATTTTTTTAAATAAAAAAAAGATGAAAATTAACATCACATTAGCTTTGGAAGCAAATGATGATGAATTGGTTAAACGTCTTCTGGAGAGGGGAAAGTCCAGCGGAAGAATTGATGATCAAGACGAAACAAAAATCCGTAACCGTTTTGCAGAATATAATAAAAAAACATCTCCTCTAAAAGCATATTACCAAAATCAAAATAAATTCTATAGCATAAATGGAATTGGAACTATAATTGAAATTACTGAGCGTCTTACACATCTTATAGATAGTTTATAAATGAAATGACTGAAGGAAATTTTGTTGATTATGTGAAGCTTATCGTGACATCAGGAAATGGAGGTAAAGGCTCCATACACTTGCATAGAGAAAAATTTATTACCAAAGGTGGACCAGATGGAGGGGACGGTGGGAGAGGTGGCCACGTTATCATAAAAGCAAATAAGCAGCTTTGGACTTTGTATAATTTTAAGTTTAAAAAAAATTTTTCTGCTGGACATGGAGGAGATGGAAGCAAAAATCGCAGCAGTGGAAATCAAGGAGAAGATATATTCATTGAGGTTCCTCTAGGAACGGTAATTAGAGATACTCAGTCTAATGATGTATTATTTGAAATCACTGAAGAGGATCAGGAAGAAATACTACTAAAAGGTGGTCTTGGAGGTCGTGGGAATTGGCATTTTAAATCTTCTACACGTCAGACACCACGTTATGCACAATCAGGTGTTGAAGGACTCAGCTCTCAAATAACACTTGAATTAAAGATTTTGGCTGACGTAGGATTAGTTGGTTTTCCTAATGCAGGTAAATCAAGCCTTCTTGCGGCATTGACTTCTGCCAAACCAAAGATCGCAGATTATGAATTTACTACACTTAAACCCAATTTGGGAATTGTAGATTATAGAGACTACCGCTCTTTTGTAATGGCAGATATCCCAGGAATTATTGAAGGTGCGGCTGAAGGAAAAGGGTTGGGGTATTATTTTTTAAGACATATTGAGAGAAACTCTATTTTACTTTTTGTTATTCCTTCTGATTCTAAAGATGTAAAAGCTGAATTTGAAGTACTTCATAATGAACTTAAGCAATATAATCCAGAACTGTTAGATAAAAAATTTATGGTAATTATCTCAAAAGGTGATTTATTAGATGATAAATTAAAAAAAGAATATGTTATCGAGATAAATAAAATTTTTAAAGTACCTAGCCTGGTAATATCAAGTTTTACTCAATATAATTTAAGTGAACTTAAAGATTCACTATGGAAACTTTTAAACGAATGAAATGCATAAAAAACTAATATTATTTTCATTTATTTTTAAAAGTTTTGTTTTTCAAGCTCAAGATTTAACACCAATTGTTTCTTACCCATTTGAATCAGATATTTTCTATCAAAATAAAATGGAATATCTTACTAAGATTTACGAACAAACAAAAAAAGTCAAAATATTAGATTCTTTAGCCCGCTTATCTTTTATTTATAAAGATTGGGAAAACTCAATCGACTTCTCTAAAAGAGCAATTGATTTAAATCCTACCCCTGAGAGATATTTTCTATTGGGTGGCGCTGCTGGATTTCGTTCTTTAGAGGTTCCTGTATTTTCTTCTCTTAAATACGTTAAAATTATGAAACCTGCTTTTGAAAATGCTGTTCGTTTAGAGCCAAAGAATGTTAATTATTTAAGAGCACAGGTTGATGTTTTACTCGCTTTACCCACCCTTTTAGGAGGGAGTAAAACCAAAGCGCAAGAAATTATAGGAGAAATAAAATTTTTAAATCCGCTAGAAGGTTTTTTGGTAGAAGGCTCAATGCATGAAATTAATGAAGATTTTGATAGTGCTGAACAAGTTTATAAAGGATTATTCGACTTTCTTAATAAAAATTATAATTTATGTTCTTTAACTTTTTTAAAAGATTATAGAAGAGATTTAGCTTATGATTTAGGAAGAATTGCGGCAGATTTTGAATTAAATGAAAATTGGGGTCTTTGTGCTTTATCACATTTTGCTGAAACATATGGACAAAAAGACACAGTTCCAATATCATGGGTTTATTTCCAAAGTGCTCGACTTGCAAAGAGATTAAAGAATATGGAAAAAATGAATTTTTTTATTTCTAAAACTAAATTGTATTTAAATCAATCTTCTGACGAAAAACTAAGGAATTTGCTTAAATCGTTGGAATTATGATGCGACTACATTTTATTGCGATAGGAGGAAGCGCAATGCATAGTTTAGCAATTGCAATGCATCGTCATGGTCATATAATAAGTGGAAGTGACGATAATATTCATGATCCCTCCAGAGGGAATTTAAAATCTTTAGGTTTACTTCCTAAAGATTTTGGATGGTTTCCCAAAAAAATTAATTCTGAAATCGATGTTGTTATATTGGGAATGCATGCAAAAAAAAATAATCCAGAGTTATTAAGGGCAAAAGAAATTGGATTAAAAATTCAATCGTATCCAGAATTTTTGGCCGATAGATCAAAGGATAAATCTCGAATTGTTATTGCAGGAAGCCACGGGAAAACTACAATTACTTCGATGATTTTGCATGTATTAAACTATCATGACATTCAAACTGATTTCATGGTTGGAGCCCAGCTAAAATTTATGAAGGAGACTCTTTCAATTTCAACTGAGAATGATTTTATACTGCTAGAAGGAGACGAATATTTGTCATCCCCGATTGACTTGAAACCAAAGTTTCTTTGGTATAATCCTGAAATTGCTATAATAAGTGGAATTGCTTGGGACCATATTAATGTTTTTCCAACATTTGAAAACTATATCGAACAATTTGAATCTTTTATTGCTTCTATCCAAGAAGGAGGTGTATTGATATACAATGCTGAAGATGAAATATTAAGAGTATTGGTTGATGCTTCCACCAATACAATCAAAAAAATCCCATATAAAACCCCAAATCACTTTATTGAAAATGATGTTACTTATCTTGTAACTAATGAAGGTAATTTACCTCTATCAGTTTTTGGGAAACATAATTTATTGAATTTAGCTGGAGCACAGTGGGTTGCCCAGTTGATGGGTGTAGATTCATCAAATTTTTATGAAGCTATTCCAAACTTCACTGGGGCATCAAAGCGACTCGAATGTATGGTAAAGAGTAAAACATCATTACTCTTTAAAGATTTTGCGCATGCACCAAGTAAGGTAAAAGCTACTTCAAGTGCTATAAATAAACAATTTTCAAATCATAAAACTATAATTTGTCTAGAATTACACACATACAGTAGTTTAAATACAGAATTCATGTGTCAGTATGCACATTGTTTGGATCAAGCTGATGAGGCTGTCATTTTTTACAATTTGGAAACTTTAAAAATAAAACAACTAACTCCCATCAAATTTGAGTCTATTAAAAATGGATTCAAAAGATCATCTATAGAGGTTTTTAATCAAAAGGATGACCTCCAGGATTTCTTATTTAATAAAAATTACAACAATACAGTATTGGTAATGATGAGTTCGGGGGATTTTGGAGATTTGAGTTGGGAAACTTTAAAAGCTCGTATCTCAGAATTTTAATTAAGTTTAAGCAAATTAAAAAGTGACAAATACTAAAATAATTAAAGATATTTTTTTTGATTTAGACCATACTTTGTGGGACTTTGAGAAAAACTCTGCTTTGACGTTTAAATTAATTTTCAATCAATTTAATTTCTCACTAGACATTGGAAATTTTCTCATTCATTATACGCCTATTAACCATGCTTGTTGGAAATTGTATAGAGAAAATAAAATTAGTCAAAAAGAACTCCGAATTCAAAGATTAGTTCATACCTTCAAAAAAATAAAATTTGATATTAGTTTGAAACAAATCGAAGAAATATCAGAACTTTATATAACCCATCTAAGCTCTTTTACTTATTTATTTGATGGGACTCTTGATTTTATTAATGGATTAAAAAATAAATATAGATTACACATTATTACTAATGGTTTTGAGGAAGTTCAAAATTTCAAAGTAGTTAATTCAGGGTTAAAAACTTACTTTCAAAATATTTTTACTGCAGAAAAAATTGGTTTTAAAAAACCGCACCCCCAAATTTTTCTCACTGCTATTGAGTTGGTAAAAACATCTGCTTATAACTCAATTATGATTGGAGATAGTCTTGAAGCTGACATTCAAGGCTCATTAGGTGTTGGAATGCAAGCCATTCACTTTAATACTAATAATGAATTAGAACATAATCAATGTCCAATTGTTTATTCTATGTATGAATTAAATCAAATTTTCATCTAAAATTATATCTGGTATAGAATGCCAACATTAATTCTTATTTTTGAACATGGATTTAGAAGGAGCTCAAAAGGCCGTTGATAATTGGATTAAAAAGTACGGGGTCCGTTACTTTAACGAACTCACTAATATGGCTCAGTTAACAGAAGAAGTAGGAGAAGTTGCTCGGATTATTTCCAGACGATAT
The DNA here is from genome assembly GCA_045561915.1 of Flavobacteriaceae bacterium. Classification (GTDB taxonomy): domain Bacteria; phylum Bacteroidota; class Bacteroidia; order Flavobacteriales; family Flavobacteriaceae; genus MS024-2A. The sequence goes on along the minus strand of JBJKWV010000004.1, from coordinate 2,209 downwards.
GGAGAACAATCTGAAAAGGCAACGGATAAAAGTAAAGATCTTGGCGAAGAGTTGGCTGATGTAATTTTTGTCGCTCTATGTTTAGCAAACCAAACTGGGGTAGATCTGAATGCTGCTTTTGAAAAAAAAATGAAAAAAAAAACAAAACGTGATCATGACAGACACCATAGAAATCCAAAGTTAAAACCTCTAGATTAAAAAATGGATCTTAATATCTCGCATGAAACACAGATTTGTAATGGGAAAGTAAAAATCACAGGTTCTAAAAGTGAAACTAATAGATTACTCCTTTTAAAAGCTTTTTTTAAAAATTTTAAAATTGAAAATAAGTCTAATTCTGATGATAGTCTTGTCATGGAATCTGCACTTAATTCTACTTCAGACTTAATTGACATCCAACATGCTGGAACTGCTATGCGTTTTTTGACAGCTTATTTTTCTCAACTAGAGGGAAGAGAAGTTGTTTTGACTGGTTCATCCAGAATGCAACAGAGACCTATTAAAATTCTTGTTGAAGCTCTTAAATCATTAGGAGCTAATATTGAATACGAAAAAGAAAAAGGTTATCCACCACTAAGAATAAAAGGTAAAAAATTATATGGTGGGTCGATAAGCCTTCCTGCTGATATAAGCAGTCAATATATTTCCTCTTTAATTATGTTAGGTTCTGTTTTAGATGAAGGTATCGAAATAAATCTCGTTGGAAAAGTAACATCATTACCCTATGTTAATATGACATTAGACTTATTGACAAATTTAGGTATTGAATCGATTTTTAAAGGTCAGAGAATCATAGTCAAGAACTCTAATCAAATTAAAAATTCAGTCCAAATTGTCGAGTCTGATTGGAGTTCTGCTTCATATTTTTTTAGCATTGCTGCATTAGCTGACCAAGCTCATATTTATCTTAAAAGCTATAAAAAAAATAGTCTACAGGGTGATTCTGTGTTGAGGTCCATTTATAAGGATTTGGGAGTAAATTCTCGTTTTGAAGGGAATAATTTAATTTTAACAAAAGAAAAAGACTTACTTAATAAAAGAATAAAATGGGATCTTTCGAACTCTCCTGATATAGCACAAACTATAGCTGTAAGTTGCTACGGATTAGGTATTGGGTGTGATCTTGAAGGTTTACATACTCTAAAGATCAAAGAAACAGATCGCTTAACAGCATTATATAATGAACTTTCTTTATTAGGCGCTAAAATTTCAGTTACTGATAAAAGCTTGCATCTAGCTGCTGGTCAAAATTTTAAAAAAGGAATTGCAATTTCAACATATGACGACCACAGAATGGCAATGGCATTTGCTCCACTCGCAATTAAAATTTCTTTATCTATTAAGAAAGCAGAAGTGGTATCAAAGTCTTATCCTGATTTTTGGAAAGATTTGAATAATCTCAATTTTAAAATAGCTAATATATAATTGCTATTTTACTTGACAACCCCTTCTTTAGAACATTATATTTGCATTCTAAAAATTTATAGATGAAACTTTCAGACTTTCAATTCGAACTCCCTGAATCCCTCTTAGCTCAAAGACCTGCAATTGACCGAGACGAATCTCGATTAATGGTTCTAAACCGAAAGGAAGAAAAAATAGAGCATCATACCTTTAAAGAAGTAATTGATTTTTTTGAAGAGGGAGATGTAATGGCATTGAACAATACAAAAGTGTTTCCAGCTCGACTTTTTGGGAATAAAGAAAAAACTGGTGCACGCATTGAAGTATTTTTACTTCGTGAGCTTAATCAAGAACAACGACTTTGGGATGTTTTAGTAGATCCTGCACGAAAGATCCGTATTGGAAATAAACTATACTTCGGTAATGATGACAGTTTGGTAGCTGAGGTAATTGATAATACAACCTCCAGAGGCCGAACATTACGTTTTCTGTTTGATGGTAGTTATACTGAGTTTCGTTCTAAGTTAACCGAATTAGGGCAAACACCATTGCCTAAATATATAACTCGTCCTATTGATGATGATGATCAAGAGCGATATCAAACTATTTATGCTAAACATGAGGGAGCTGTTGCTGCACCAACAGCTGGACTTCACTTTTCAAAGCATTTACTCAAGCGATTAGAGATTAAAGGTATTGACTTAGCAGAGCTAACTTTACATGTGGGTCTTGGGACTTTTAGCCCAGTTGAAGTAGAAGATCTTTCAAAGCATAAGATGGATTCTGAAGAGCTTATCATAGATGC
>JBJKWV010000003.1:0-46553 GCA_045561915.1 Flavobacteriaceae bacterium | reverse complement strand
CCATACAGGGTCCTGTTCATGTTTCCCCTCTATTAGCTGATTTAAAAAAGTTGGTCCAAACAAATATGAAGCCATCTTATCACTGTATTCACGAAAAGCATGGGAAGCAGGATGATATATAGAGAAATATTGACTAAATCCAAAATTATGAGCACCGTCACTAATTTCACCTGCAAAAACTGCTGCTCCTGATTTTGCTATTTTAGCTGCTTCCTTAGCTAAAATCCAATGATTAAATCCTGTTAAATTAGAAAACTCCATAGCTCTTAATGTATTTGAGGAGTCGTCTAATATTTCATCTAACCCTTTAGTATAATCAAATTCAACAACATATAATTTTACCCCATAATAGTCAGCCATTTTTTTAGCTCGATCTAATTCAAACTGGTTAATAACATCACTCCTTTTGGAATACTTCATTCTTCCAATTATGCACACAATTTTACTCTTATCAAATAAATGACATAAAGTTGCTAAAATTGAAGTTGAGTCCCAACCCGAGGATAAATAAACAATGTTTTGCGTTTCAGATGCTCTTGCTCTTACGGCCTCTATAAATAATTCAGCGTATTGATCTAGTTTTTTAGCATCATCTTTTGGAAAAATGTTTTTAGGGATAAATTCATTAGATTCAATTAATAGCTTTTGATCTTTAATCGTTAGTATTTCTCCAACTCCTAGTCTTTTTAATTTTTCCCTTAATGTGTGCTTTTTTAATGGTCTACTACCATAAATAGTTAGAAGTTGTGCTAATGCATTTTGATCAATATTTCCTAAATCGACATTAGGTGGTATCATTTCTTTACTTGAAGTAATGTAATAATTAGATTTTTCATCTTTACACCAATAAACATTCATTCTACCAAAGGTATCTGTCCATATAGAGACATCCTTATCTTGAGATATTTTTACTATTGTAAAACGACCTTCAAATTCTGATATATTAATGCTATCCTCAAGTAAAGCATAGTTGTCAAATTTTGAGTTAATTTTAAAATCTTTTCTATGGCCTAAAATATCTCCTATTAAAAAGAAACTTTCATCATCTTTGTTTTTCCATTTTATTTTCAAACAGTCAGCTTGAATTAAAACATGATTGTTTTGAAATATGATAGGGTGGTCATTAATGAAAGATTCATTTTTATTTTTATTTTTATTTTGAATTGTTATTCTAAAATTCATGATTGGTTTTTAGTAGTTAATAATTTTATCTAAAGACATTCGTGTGCCAATTGTGTATTCTGCTTTGAATTCTTTGCCTAATATTTGGTTGAAATATTTTGGATGTAAGCCAAATCCTGGTCGGATTGATTTGATATTTTCTAATGTAACTAATTCGCCTTTTTTTACATTTTTTGAAATATAAAGTGACCGAGAAAATTTTCTTCCTTGTATTTGTTTTTCAGTAAGGGAATAGTCTACTTTCCCAATTGCTAACTGTGCTTCTCTGACTGCAATAACCATCTGGGAAAACTCTTTTTTATCAAGAGAAAAACTGGCATCTGGCCCTCCTATCGATTTATCTATGATAAAATGCTTTTCAATAATTTTTGCTCCTTGTGATACTGCTACTACAGGAGCAGTGATCCCTAATGTATGGTCAGATAGACCAGTAATTACATCATAACGTTTCTCTAAATCACTAATCATCATTAGGTTTGCCTCTGTGATAGGTGCAGGATAACTTGAGGTACATTTCAATAAAGCAATTTGTTCATTTCCCTCATCCTTACATGACTTTATCGCTAATTCTATATCTTGATTTGTTGCAATTCCTGTTGAAATTATAATTGGTTTTCCTTTACTTGCAACATATCTTATTAGAGGAATATCTGTAATTTCAAATGATGCAATTTTATAGATAGGATTTTCAAGTTCCTCTAAAAAGTCTACAGCAGTATGATCGAATGGAGTAGAAAAACAAACTAATCCTTCATTTTTTGCCTCTTTAAACAAAGCTTTATGCCATTCCCATGGCGTATAGGCCTTTTTATATAAATCGTAATATTTTTGACCATCCCATATAGAACCACTATTGATAATAAAATCTTTTTTATTACTGTCTATGGTTAAAGTGTCTGGTGTATAGGTTTGCAGTTTAATAGCATCCGCACCAGCATGTTTTGCAGCATGAATCGTTTCAATTGCAGTTGCCAAAGATCCATTGTGATTGGCTGAAAGCTCTGCAATAATAAATACCTTTTCAAATTGTTTAAAGTTAATCCCCTGCATCATTTATTTTCAGCTAATTGTTTTAAAAGTTTACTAATCTGTCCGTCGTCTTCATTGATTTTTGCAATAATTTCTCTAGCTTCAGAAGGTGAATGTTTAAATGCTAATCGAAGAATATTCATCCAGTTAATATTATTCTTTGACCTTACTTTTTCAATTATATCAATAATTTCTATATCTGTCATTTTATATTTTATTTACATTAATTTGCCAGTTTATATTCGTTGGTAAGTCACTTCTTTTATGAAAAGTTCCTTGACCAATTTGTGGTTTAGGTAATAGCTCTTGAGTAATTATTTTATTAAAATATTCATAAAATAAATCTTCAATTACCTTTTTTAATTTATTATAACTAGAGAAAAGAGTCTCATTTTTAGAAAATGAACATTCCTTTTGAATTAAAATAGGGCCTGTATCAATTCCTTTATCTATAAAGTGTATACTTACACCTTTAGGAGTATTATCTTTAAAACTCCAATAGTTTGGATGTGTTCCTCGATTAAAGGGTAAATAGGAGATATGAAGGTTAATTATTGGATTCTTTGATTCATTAACTAGTTGGGAAGGAATTATATGATGGTAACCGTATGATATAATCCAATCATATTGGGCAATTTCCTTTTTAGAAAGTTTATCTTTTTTCCAGTCAACCTCCCCTCTCTTTTTTAAAAAGAGAACTATTTGGTCATGTCTTTTTTCGCTAAGAAATAGAAATTTCACTTTACTAAAATTTTGTTTTGTCAGCCTGAATAAACTAATACAAGTATTAATTTATTTCTTAAGTCAGAAGACTTTTATTAATTATATTTTCTAAAAACGGGGCGTACTTGCTTTCCTGTTAGTTTGTCTTCATCTCTTTGATCTAGCATATCGGAATAATTATTTAAAGATGATTTGAATGCAGTAAAAAAGTCCATTAATTCCTTCTCTCGATGACTTAAACAAGGTATAAAAATTCCTTGAAATAAAACTTCATTTTCAACCATACACTTCATAAAATAAGTTCGATTAATATTACAAACTTTCCCCTCTTTGTCTTTAAAAATAAATGACACCATCCAGGGGCAGGGTATCACTTCAATAAATTTATTGAGCCCTTTTTGATTAATTAGTTTTTTTGTTTTTTCAATGAGTTGATATCCCACATTATAAATATGATTAATGACGTTTTTTTCTTTAAACTCTTCAATTGTTTTTATTCCTGCTCTTATTGAATGAGTTTCGCCACCATGAGTTGTGGAAATAAGAAATACTTTTTCTTGTCCTTCATTTAAAATCCCTCCCAAATCCATAATCTCTTTTTTCCCCGTGAGGGCGCAAAAAGAAAATCCATTGGCAATTCCTTTCCCCCAAGTCGCTAAATCTGGAGTAAGCTTATACTTTGATATTGCACCAGGAAAATCAACCTTAAAACCAGTTATCATTTCATCTAGAATAAATACAGAACCATTAGATTGTGTCAATTCAATCGCTTGTTGAAGATACTGTTGGGAGGATATCAAACAAGAACAATTCGCACAGCTTGGTTTTTCAGGCTCAGTAATCACCGCAGCAATTTGATTGGGATACCGCTCAAAGAGTGCTTTTAAAGAATCAATATTACATGATTGAAAAGTAATAGTTAAGGCACTAATCTCTTCTGGAACACCTTTATTACAAACCGTTTTTCCAATAAACCAATCGTCATAGCTATAAAAAGGATGATCTACTGGAAAAGCAATAAGTTTTCTTCCTGTATGAGCTCGTGCAAGTTTGACTGCTGCCGTTGTTGCGGTTGAACCATTTTTGGAAAACTTAATACGGTCATGTTGTGGAATAATCGAAAGAAAAGTTTCGGCCATCTCTTTTTCAATATATGAAGGACGTTGAAAATTCACCCCTTTCTCTAATTCTTCTTTAATTGCTGTAATAACAGGCTCATAGGCATGACCTAAACTTACACTTGTCAATCCCATTGAACAATCTAAAAACTTATTCCCATCAACATCCCAGATGTAAGCTCCTTTTCCATATGAAATAGCTGCAGGAGCATTTTCTGGAAACTGGTCATCCCCCTTTGAATATGTATGAGCTCCTCCTGGTATTAATTGGTGAATTTCCTTTTTATATAGATTTGATAATTCCCTTTTCATAAATTAAATATACATAGTATTATATCCTTCTTCAGTAAATGGGTAGGTAAGATTTTTTAAATGAGGATTTTCATCTAGGTAAATAATAATATCTTCAAGACTGATTTGAGGTCTTTGGTATTTCAAATGTTTGTAAATTTTTCTACAAATAACTAAATCTTCTGGGTTATCAACTGTCAAGCGTAAATCTTTTCTATTTAGATGCTCAGGAGCCTTAACTTTTTCTACTTTGAACTCATTCATGTGCTCTCTTATATAAAGAGTGCACAGTTCGGATTTATGTTTTGTATCTCCTAATAAATGTGATTTTTTAAGAGCTTTTAATTTAATAAACTCAAATCCACATCCATCAATAATATCATCATAAAAAGTAGCATCGTTATTTTTGTTACAATGTTTATACCAAATATTATCAACTGCCTTGTAATATAAAAATGGAGATTCGCTTGTAACTCTAAAAATATCAGTTGCATTAACTTTTTCACCACATAAGATCAATCTTTGTAAAACATCTATTTGATCACCTATAATATATTCAATCCCTCTTTCTTTGGCAACTGATTTGAATACTTCATTATCTTCTCCTTCACTTATACCTAGAACAATATCATCAATACAATTTAATGAGTCTAATCCATCAATAATTAAATCAATTATGCGGACACTTTCAATTACATCTAGATTTTGTAATGGCTTACCATACAATCGTGATCCTTGATTACGACAAGCCAATGCAGCTACTAATTTTCTCCTCATATTTAATTAATATCTTTAGTTAAAATAGGATGATCTTTTTTAATTAGTCTCTTTGCTTGTTTCCCCAATACAAGTTTGACTTCTTTTATGCTACCTGTATTTGAAGTTCTTTTTAATGTAATTTTATGCTCATTTAGTATTTCTCCTTTTAATATTTCTTTTTTTGCTACAACATCTCTTCTAATATTTTTTCTATATTTTTTTTCTGCTTTACTCATGCCAAAATCATTTAGACTAGAAATATTGCCAAGTGCTAATTTCCCTGATTTTATTTGTTCAATAAAAAATTTGAATTCATCAGGATTAAGGGCAGATTCAAAATCTTCCATTTCCATAACTTTCCCTAATGTTAAATGCTTTTCGATAACCTCAGCCCCAGCCCCCAATGCAATTAAACATAATGTGGAGTTATATTTCTCCTCTTGTGGATGGTCTGCAAATCCCATTTGATAATTCGTGTGCATCCCTTTTGTTTTTTTACTTATAAATTTCATTCTAGCAATATGATTATCTTCTATTTTGGTTGGATAACCTTGAAAACCACATAACAATATTAAATGCTTATTTTTCAATATTTTAATGACATTTTCTATTTCTTCCCAATAGGCTCCACCAACTCCTATAATTACAGTCTTTAACGATGAAATAGCTATTTTTTCTAATAGACCAATATTAGTTACATCCGTTCCATGAACTTTAATCATATTGATATCTAAATTTTCTGCTGTTTTTAAACTTTTTTCACCAAATACATCTACTATTAGATTTGTATTTAATGATAAAGCATAATCTTTTAAGGATTTCCATTGAGATATACTCATTTCTAGTTCCTTAAATAGTGAATAATATTTATAATCTGCTGTCGCTAATTCGTTAGCGTAAACAAGCTGAAATTTTACGGCATCAGCCCCTGCTTTGGCAGCAGCTTTAATTAATAATTTAGACTGTTCAAAGTTCCCTTCAAAACCTTGTGCTATCTCTGCTATAATTAGGAGTTTGTTTTTCATTTCCAATTAACTGGATTTAAGATCGCTTGGTTTTCAAGCTTTATAGATTTAATTTGTTTAATTATTTTTTCTGGCAACTTTTTTTTTGATGCCGTAATTATTTGTTTTAATTGTTTAGCTTTTTCTACACCTAAAATAACATAGTCAATGGAACGATTTTGTATAACAAAAGATAAGGCTAAGGAGAGAATTTCTAATTTAGCTTTTGCCTGTATTTCTTTAAGCTCATTAAAAGGAGAAATTAAGTCTTTAAATTTTGAATTCAATTCATCTACCGATTTAAAAAATAATCCTTGGAGAAAAACAGATCTTATATGTATTTCTATATTATTGTCCTTTAACAACCCGAAATATGGCTCAAATTTTCTATCTAAAATATTGTAGGGAATTTGAACAATATCGGGAATTAATTTAGCTTCTAATAATTTTAATAAAGTACTAGGTTCGTATAAAGAATATCCTATTTTTTTAATTTTACCATTTAACTTATATTTTTTTAAATCCTCCCAAAGATTTTTATTTTCAATTAGTTCGTTGCTATTGTGAAATAGACAACCATAAATATTTTTCCTTTTAAGATTTTTAAATGAATTTGCTATTTGAGCGTTTAAATTATTGCCCTTTTTAAAATATCCAACCTTAGTTATTATTTTGTTTTCTTTCATTAAAAATTTACCTAACCGTTTTTCTGCATTGCCATATTGTATAGCAGTATCAAATAAGTCAATATTTTTTTTTTCAGCAATTGAAAAGATCGCATTTAATTCTTCATCACTGGGTATACCGCTTGTGTTAGTTATCCCATAATTTAAACCCCATTGAACTGTTCCTAATGCTAATTTCATTAAAAACTAGAATTTCTTTCTTCCCATTTTTTCTTTGATAATTGAGAATAGATTAAGTTTTGATAAATACCATCATTAAAAATGAAATTTTCAAATTTGGCTACTTCTTTAAATCTAAAAATTTTTTCCAATGCTTTTGTGGACTCATTATTTGACAGTCTAGAAGTAATTAAATTCCTCATATTTAATCTTTTAAATCCTATTTTGAGTAATAAGGATAATGTCTCTACTGCAAAAGTTCCTCTTTGATATGATTTATTCCCAATAACAAGAGCTATTTCTGCTTTTTGATGAATCCAACTAATATTGCTTAAATTACAAACACCTATTAAATTTTCATTTTTTTTATCAATAATCATAAGAACTATTCTTGTAGAAGATTTAATTGACTCTTGAAAAAATTGGTTTTGCTTTTCTTTTGTGTTTGGGAGATATCGATCTGCTAGGAAATGAGTTATTGCAGGATCACTAAACCAAGTATACCAATCCGATTCAAGATCTTCTTCTTCTGGTGGTCTTAAATAAACAGTTTTCCCAATTGCGTATGGATTTTTCATTTTTCTATAATTTTTGATTCAATAATTGTTTTAATTAAGGGCAGATTTAACAACTCAATAAGTTCATCATCATTAAATTTGATATTAAACTCTTGTTCAAGTGCAACTATCAATTGTAAATGATTTAAAGAATCCCATTTATCAATTTTTAAAGGCTCTGCATCATCAGGAATATTATCTTCAGACAATTCAAAAATTACAGACATAATTTTTTTAATTTTTAATTCAATCTGATTCATATATTTTTATTTTTAGGTTGTTTTTAAAACTAAACTTTTCGATTGGTAGTTCATATTTTTTTATTTCTGGGTTAGACTCATTTTTTATGTGGTTCATTCCCATTTTATTGTAAAAATCTGAAACTTGTTGATTTTTATTTGATTGTTTATAATCTGCATAAATATGATTTATCCCTTTACTTTTTAAATCTTCGATTAAGAATTGAAAAAGTTTTTCTTCTACTTTCCTTCCAAGAACTCTACAACTCATTAAAAAATTTTTGATAATTGCTTTTTTATTTTCTGTTTTAATAATTATTAAACCAGTTGTCCCATAATTTCCAAACTTATCAGATAATTTCATTGAATAAATTTCCCAATTAATAGACTTGATTATGTTTTTTATTTGTAATTCTGTATATCTCTTTGTTGTAAAATTGAATTGGTTTGTTTTCTGTGTAAGTTGTACACATCTTTCCAAAGGAATTTTATCATTCTTTGATACAGCTAATTTTAACCCTAATGAGTTAATGTAATTATCTATGGAGTCAAATTTTTCTGAAGCATTCCTTCTTTTGTTCTCTTCTAAATATAATTGCGTTTTTTTTGTGTCTTCATTTGTAATTGTTGATATATTAAATAAAATAAATAATTCCTTTATCCGGCTAGGATATTCACTTATGTTATTAGGGACTTTTATTGTCACAACCTCTGGAAGTGTTTTTTTAACTAATTCAATTTCAAAATCTGAATCATCTATAAAGACAATAGAATCTAATCCTATATTAACTTCTTTTGCTATCTTTCTTATATTCTCATTTTTTGGATACCAATTGACTTTCTTATTTACAAAGTCATCACTTTTTAAAATCATTTCATCCTTGTTTTTAAAAACATTTCTAATTTCATCTATGTTATTTTTTGAACATAATGCTAAAAGAACACCTTTATTTTTTAAATACTTAAATAATAATTGAGCCTCATTATAAATTTTCCCTTTTATATTATCTACATTACAATTAATCCCTTTAATTCCATCTTCTCCTATTATCCCTTTCCACAATGTATTATCTGCATCAAGAACAATCATTTTCTTTTGAGCCCCTAATTTATTTAGTATGAAAGGAATGATACTTTTTACATACTCTTCAATTAATTTACTTTTATAGAGAGAAGAGGAAAGATAGTATTGACTATAGTCAAATGAGTTCTCAATTCCACATTTCAAAATCAATGCATCAAAATTATATGTTGTTACATTTAATTTTTTTTGTTTGTATAAAAAGTCATTTAGTTGTCTGGCTATATTAAAATTATCATCTTTATGTATAGGATCAATCGTGAAGCTGTATTCTGAAAAAGTATTAAAAATAATTGCTTTTACATTTGAGAGGTTTCTCAAGGTTAATTTTATTTCTGTCTTTATTTTATTAAATAATTCTTGTTTTTGACTTAAGCTATAATTGAAATAATCACCTTTAATATTTTCAGTAAGGTTAATTGTTTCCCAAAAAATAAAATAAAAGTCATAATTAGAGTCTTTACTCTCCTCAATAAAATTATTAAATCCTAAATTATAAACTACTGCATTTATGTTTTTTAAAGAAAAATAATACTCAAGAATAGGTTTAATTAATTGAAGGGTGACATTAGCTAATATTCCAAATTTGATTGGCTTCAGAGAAGTTCTTTGTTTGAAACTACGATTATGTTTGATAATTTCAATTAATTCCATCTTCTTTTTTATAACATAAATTGACCACCATTAAGTCTAAAAGTCTCTCCTGAGAAAAAATTTGCTTTATCTGATGCCAAAAACACTACTAAATTAGCTATGTCTTCAGGCTCAGCTATTCTTCTAAGTGGCGTTTTTGCTATTGTGAGCATTTTTAATTTTTCAGGCATTTCTGCAACAATATCTGTATCTGTTAATCCAGGTGAAATACTATTTACTTGAATACCAAATGGAGCAAGTTCTTGAGATAAGGCTTTTGTAAATCCGTGTAATGCTCCTTTTCCTGTAATATAATGTAACCAATCAGTTAATGGTGTATCAAGATACTGTGAATTTAATGTGATTAGTTTTCCAAAACCTTGTGATTTTAGAGTTCCTCCAAGTGCTTTAGATAAGTTGAAATTACCTTTAATTTGATTAATTAAGTGAGCTTCAACATCCTTCCACTCCAATCTTTCAAAAGAAATAGGAATAATTCTTTCTGTAGAACAATTAACTAATAAGTCTAAGTGCTTAAAATTACTAATTACCTCGTCGCACATTTCATTCACCTCTATTTCATTAACAATATCGCATTTGTATATTCTTGAATAAGAACCCTTTTCCTTAATTACAGATTTTAATTGATATGCTTTTTCTTTATTTGAATTATAATGTATCGCAATATTGTAGCCAGCATTAGCTAAAGCTTTAGTGATACTGGTGCCAATTCCTCCTGTAGCCCCAATTATTAGAGCATTTTTTTGTTTTGTCCCTTTTACTTCAACTTTTTTCTTTTCGATTTCTTGTTCTACAATTTTAACTTTTGCTACACCTCTTACAACAATTTGTTTTTTTTGATTAAAAATTTCGGTAGAAATATGAACTATCTTGTCTTTATCTTCCATCTTGATTACTTCAGCTCTAACGGTAATTGTATCATCTATCCTTACAGGTAAAATAAATTCCATGTTTTGTGAAAACCACAATGCTCCATCTCCTGGAAGTTTTGTCCCTATAATTGTTGATATGAAAGATGCTCCTAACATACCATGAACAACAGGATGTTTAAATTTTGTTTTTGAGGCGAAATCTTTATCAACGTGTAAGCGATTATCATCTCCTGTTAACTCAACAAACTTTTCTAAATCATCCAATGTAATGGTGTGTTTTAACTCTTTTTTTAAGCCAATAAAAATTTGATTATATCTCATTAAAATAAATTTTGAAAGCCGACGGGATGCTTTATTAAATCAATAACTTTTTTTTGTTCTTTAAATGTTAATTCAGGAAAAATTGGAAGACTTATAGCTTCTTCGTAATATTTTTCTGATTCACTAAAACCCTGTTTTGTAAATCCTAATTTTTTGTAGTAAGGTTGTCTATATATCGGTATATAATGAATATTGACTAAAACTCCTGCAGATCTAAAATGTTCAAATAATTGCTTATGAGTTAAATTAGGGTTTTTCTTTAAGCGAATTATGTATAAATGCCAAGATGATTTTGTGTCTGGATGTTGTTTTGGAGTTTGAATTATTGGGATTTTCAATAGGTCGTCATAAATTAATGCAATCTTTCTTCGCTTTTCTACAAACTCATCCAATCGTTCCATTTGACTTAAGCCTAAAGCTGATTGAACATCATTCATCCTATAATTAAGGCCAAGGTTTAGTTGCTCGTAATACCAAGGACCATCAGGAGTTTTGCTCATCTCTGATGCTTGACGTGTTATTCCATGACTACGATAACGAGCTATTAAACCAGAAAGCTCTGAATCATTAGTTAGGCACATTCCTCCCTCACAAGTTGTAATTATTTTAACTGGGTGAAAACTGAATACTGCAATATCACTATATTTACAATTCCCTACTGGCTTACCTTTATAATATGAGCCTATAGAATGCGATGCGTCTTCTATAATTTTAAAACCATAAATTTTGCTTAGGGAATGAATTTTATCCATTTCACAGCTTTGTCCTGATAGATGAACTGGAATTACAACTTTTGGTAGACGCCCGTTTGATTTAGCTTCAATAAGTTTTCTTTCTAAAGCAGCAGGCGACATATTGTAACTTGTTTGATCAATATCAACAAAATCCACTTCAGCATTACAATACAAAGCACAATTAGAAGAAGCAACAAACGAAATTGGACTTGTCCAAACAAGATCTCCATCACCTACTCCCAAGCTAAGGCAGGCAATATGTAAAGCGCTTGTTGCGCTATTTGTTGAGTGTGCATATTTTACTCCACAATAATCTGCTACCCTATTTTCAAACTGAAGTGTTGTCGGTCCTTGAGTAATGTAATCTGATTTAAGAATGTTTACTACAGATTCAATATCTTTTTTTGAAATATCTTGGCGTCCATATGGAATAACCATTCTCTTTTTATTTTTAGCTTTCTCTAATTTGATTGCTTCGAGTTGTTCCTCTATAGGTAAAACTGAATTGTCAAGAAATGAACTTAGCTTATGATTACAAAGACTCATATCCTTTGGTCTTTTTGTAAGATTTGATATTTGATCTATACTAATAGGGTTAATTAATTCTTTCTTATATCCAAATTTTTTTGCAAGAAGTAGTCCAAACTGATACTTCGTTAGGCGCTCATTAGAACATATATTAAAAATCCCTTTTGCATTTTTTTCTAATAATTGATAAACTTGTTTTTTAAGAGTTTCAACTGATACTGGGGTATAATAAACATCATTAAACAAATTCAAATTTTTCCCACTCTCTAAATCTCTTAAGATTTTGTCAGAAAATGAGGGCTTATAATTTGGCCCAAAACCAAAAAAATTAGTTCTAATAATTAGAGCTTCAGGGCAATTTTCTAAAATTATATCCTCGCCTTTACTCTTGGTTATTGCATAGTTATTCAATGGCGATTTCGATTTTTTTTCATCAGAAAATGAAGATTTTCCGTCAAAAAGATGATCGGTTGAAACGTGTACTAATTTAATTTTCCCCAACTGACAAGCCTTTGCTATTTTACCAGCAATTGTAACATTTGCATTGAAAGCTAATTCATAATTATTTTCGCATTCTTCAACACTAGTTAAACCAATACAATTAATAACAGTATTAACTTTAAGATCAATTAATTCTTTAGATAGTTTTTCACAGTTCTCATAGTTAAAAGTAAAAGTTTTGTTTTTGTTTATATTTAATTTTCTTTTGTGAGTCCCCAAAATAAAATCTAAATCATGTTCTTTTTTGTTTGTCCAACTTTGAGCTAAAAGACTAGAGCCTCCTGTAAATGCGATAGTTTTCATATTAAATAAAACCTATTTTATCTTTATTTGCTTTTATCCATTCAGATAGTTCTTTAGTCTTCATCCAATCTTTATTATTATCTGAACTATACAAAAAATTCTCAGGCACAGCCTTCCCATTTTTAATTCTATTTGAATCTTTAGACCAGTTATGAATTGCTGGAAGAATTTTAAAATGCTCTTCATATTCAAATGTGTGTGGAGCATCTTCAATACCAATCATTTGTTCGTGAAGTTTTTCGCCTGGTCGAATCCCAATAATTTTTTGCTTTGCATTGGGAGCCACTGCCTTAGCTATATCTGTAACATACATAGATGGTATTTTCTTAACATAAATTTCACCGCCCAACATATCCTCAAAAGCATGCCATACCAATTTAACCCCTTCTTCTAAAGTAATCATAAAACGAGTCATTCGGACATCTGTTATCGGTAAAATCCCATCCTCTTTTTTCTTTAAAAAGAATGGAATTACAGAACCTCTAGACCCCATTACATTTCCATATCTAACTACAGAAAATTTAGTTGTGTCTAAACTCAAATGAGAGCTCCCAGCAACAAATAATTTATCTGAAGCAAGTTTTGTTGCCCCATACAAATTAATTGGATTACTCGCTTTATCAGTTGATAGAGCAACAACTTTTTTAATCTTTTTATCTGTACAAGAATCTATAACATTCATTGCTCCATTAATATTCGTTTTAACACATTCAAATGGATTGTATTCTGCTGTAGGGACAATTTTTGTTGCAGCTGCATGGACAACGAAATCTACCCCGTCTAAAGAACGAGAAAGTCTATCTTTATCTCTTACATCTCCAATAATAAATTTGACTCTTTGATCATCCCTATATATTTCTGCCATCTCCCATTGCTTCATCTCATCTCTTGAATAAATGATGATTGATTTAGGATTAAAACGATCAAGGGTCATTCGAACAAATTTCTTTCCAAAAGAACCTGTTCCGCCGGTGATAAGTATTGTGCTATTTTCTAACATTTTGAGATTTATTTTTTAATATATTTCGCCCATCAAATACGGTCGCTTTTGAAAAATTGTATGTTATAAACTCTTCCCATTCTGTTAATATTGCTACAACATCTCCTTTTCCAAAAATAATTTTTGGTTTATGTAGTATGTTTATTCTTGATTCAAGCATTTTAAATTCATCAATATTAGTCCAGTAATTTTTGATATCATCTCGAATACTTTCATTAGAAACCATAGGATCATAAATTTCAAGATGTGCTCCTGCTTTATAAAGTTTCTCTGCTACATAAATTGAAGCTGACTCTCTAGAATCATTAGTATTGGCTTTAAAAGCCCACCCTAAAATAGTCACAGAAATGCCTTTTAGATTACCATTAAAACTATCTATGATTTTTTGTGCAAAACGATTCTTTTGAAAATCATTAATTCTCACTACCTGATGCCAATACTCGGCTACTTGATTTAAATCATAATAATTACATAAGTAAACCAGGTTTAAAATGTCTTTTTGAAAACAACTCCCTCCAAAGCCAACTGATGTTTTCAAAAAGTGAGGTCCAATACGATGGTCTTTGCCAATAGCTAAGGAAAGCTCTTCAATATCAGCTCCAGTTTTTTCGCAAAGAGCAGAAAGACTATTTATAGAAGAAATTCTTTGTGCCAACAATGCATTAGAAGCCAGTTTTGCTAATTCAGAAGACCATACATTGGTAGTCAAAATCTTATCAAGAGGTATCCAACTAGAATAAATGTCTACCAAGGCCTGAACTGCATTTTGACCAGAGGTTGTCATATCTCCTCCAATTAATACTCGATCTGACTTAAATAAATCTTTAATCGCTGTACCTTCTGCCAAAAATTCTGGGTTGGATAATACTTCAAAATTATGTTCTGGATTTTCAGTAGTTAAAATCTGTTTTATTTTCTCAGCAGTTCGAACAGGAAGTGTAGATTTTTCTACAATAATTTTATCAGAATTAGAACTTTTTCCAATTTCTCTTGTGCAGGCTTCTACATAACTTAAATCTGCTGCCATTCCTGCTCCCTCGCCTTCTTTTTTTGTGGGGGTATTAACTGCCATAAATATCATTTGAGCAGCATCAATGGATCCTGGAATATCATCTGAAAAAAAGAGGTTTTTCCCCCTGGACTTTTCTACTACTTTAGCTAATCCTGGTTCATAAACTGGAAGTTGATCTAAGGGGCCGTTCCAGGATTTAATCTTATTTGAATTTATATCCACAACAGTCACTTTTATATCAGGACATTTAAGTGCAATTACAGCCATTGTTGGTCCACCAACATAACCTGCACCGATGCAACAAATATTTTTTATTTGCATCTTAATTTTTTAGTAACCATGAGGATGACTGAATCTTTTTACCTAACCCTTGAATGAGTTCTATCCCAAGTTTTTTACAAACTTTACGCTCTGGTATGATTTCATTTTTTTGATCTCCTCCATTTGCAAAGTAAAGTTTGTATTTGTGGGAAAAGTCTTTGCTTATCTTTTCTAAAGTTCTAATAACAGTTGGGTCTTTGTCCTCAGACAAAATTACTTTATCTGTAATAGATAGCTCTTTAACAATTAAAAGACGCTCCTCTTCAAGCATAAATTTTTTTGACTTTTTTATTGATCGCTGAAAATCATTATTTATTATGACAAAAAGTTTATCCCCTTTTTGCTTGGCTAAATGAAAATATTCAATATGTCCTTTATGAATAGGATTGAAATATCCCGAAACAATAATGGCTTTTAACTTCATTGAGGGTTATTTATTTTTAGAATTAAATAACAAAATATATTCTCTGTCTGATATAAATTTTGATGCTAAATAAAAACTCACTTTTCTACCAATCAATTTTTCAATCTTTTCCTCTAGTTGAGAGATATACTCCATATTTAGTTTTTGACCAATAAGAAATACTTCTATTAGTCCAGAGTCAATTCCTTTTGCATAATCTCCTACTAATATAATTTGATTTACAGCTCCCATTCGATCCAACACAGTCTCAACGACATCTTCTAATCCCAAGTGTTTCAAAACAACCTTTTGAAGTACCTCAAATAAAGGGTGTTTGGTATTGGCCTTATACTCTACTTTATTATTAACCTTTATCTTTTCCAAATAGCCTGCATTTTGTAAATGGTTAAGCTCTTTGCGAATAGCATTTGTAGATTCTCCCATTTCTGTGGCTAATCCATTGAGATAGCCTCTATTTGCTTGAGATATAAAGAATTTTATCATCAGTCTCAAACGGGTTTTTGAAGTAATTAATTCTCCTAACATTTTCTTATAATTTTATTTTTTTCATGGCTCCGCCCTGTCTGTCCCAATGGGTAAACTTCAAAAAAAACACTAAATAGGCTTAAGCTAATGTTAAGGTGACCAAAATTCCTAAGCCAGCAAGTTGTAATTTTATTTTATGTTTTGAATTAGCTACTACAGTTCCTTCACTTCCTTTAAATGGTCCTTCAGGAATTAGGTAATTCATTCCTTTTTTTAATTGTTTAACAGAAATACTTTGAATAATTCCAGACAAACTATTTTTCATAGCCTCTATTTCATGGTTTCTAACTTCTGCTGGTTTGCCTAACCAGAATACATAACGAACTATTCCTGATATATTAAATACTTTTTGACGATCAGATTCTGATATATGAATCAAAACATAGGATGGTAGAACTGGTCTTTCAACTATTTTTTCCCTGTCTGAATACTGTATTTTTTTTTTATATGTAGGGCAATAGGCCTTAATGCCTATCAAATTCAATGCTTTAGAAACACGAATTTCAAACTGGGGCTTAGTGTAAAGAACGAACCACTTCATCTCAAGAATAACCTTGATTGTGTTTTTTGTATCTTAATTTTAAATTATAAAAACACAACCAAGTATAAACATATTTTTAATTAATTACTCATTATCAGATACCAAAAGTACTTAATATTGTTTAGTTATACAAGTTTTCGCAAACTTATACATTAAATACAGATTAAATTTAATAATTACAGTATTGATTTAAAAGGCTTTCTGATTGTGAAAAACCAGATTTTATTGAAGTTTCCAATAAAGGACAAGCTCCAATAGGATCTTGCATTTTAATAAATATTAGTGCTTTTATATATTCGCACTTTCCATTAAGAGGATTTAATTCATCAATGACTTTATCTATTTGTTCTAGGGCTTTGTCAAGTTTGTTAATCAAATAGTTAGCAGTTGCAGCATTTTCAAGATTTGCATAATCTAAAGGATTTAATGCTGCTGCTTTTTCAAATTCTATTGCAGCCTTAGCATAATCTTTATTATTAAAAAATTCAAGCCCTTTATTAGAAAAATTTACTGCTTGGTTTAAAGCATCGTCCCCAATTATTATTTTATTATATAAGCTCTTTATTTCTCCATTTCCAGGAAATATATCTAATGCTAGTTTTGCCTTTTCTATCAAATCTATATCTTTTGTTTTACGCTTAGAATTTGATGCTATTATTAAATAATTTTTCCAATTAATAAAACTGTTGTTTTTTGTTAATAAATCAAATGCCTCATCTAACGATTTCCTATCTCCAGTTATGTTTAATAAATTCATATATCGAGTAGAATGAAGCTCATTGTTAGGAAGTCCAAAAAAAGCTTTTTTTGCATAATATTTTGCACTATCAAGCTTGCCTTGTTGCTCAAAAATTTGGCTTTTTAATATTTCTGAATAAAATAAATACGGATTGGCATTTGTCCCCTTCTCAATATATGCCATCGCTTTGTTATATTTTTTTGCATTAAAAAAATATCTGGCTTTTACAGAATTTATTGGTATAGTGGTAACGGTTATATTTGGTATTTCTGGAACTATATTTTCTACTTGATTCAGAGGAAGATTATACTGGTTTGAATTAAAGTCTTGCAATAAAATCATCTGTCCTTTTAATGATTTGTATACTGTATTTGTTATATACAAACTAGGTAAAAGGATAGCTATCGAAAATCCAAAAAAAGCAGAATTTAAATTGGTTTTATAATTTACTTTTTTCTCTTGGTAAAGAAATTTTTGATAATAAACTAAAATTAATGCCATGATTAAACTCCATACTACTAGGACCTGTGGTCTTGCTATTGGAAAATTTAAATTTGCATCTATACTATAGACTCCCAAAGCAGTAATTAATAGAAATAAAAAAACTTTCCCTTCTAATTCAATCTTTGAATGTCTAATTAAGATAAAAACAAAATAAACTGCCCAAAGAAAAATTCCTAGATACAATAAAAATCCAATAATCCCTAATTCTGCTCCTAATTGAATAAAATCACTATGAGCATGGTAAGGAACTATATAACCTACGATATCATTTGAATCATAATCAATTGATTTTATCTTCCAATTTCCAAGTCCTGTACCAAATATGGGATTAGACTTTAAATGAGTTAAAACATCCTCATAGTATCTTAATCTTTGATTTACTGAACCGTCTTCGGTTGATATAGAAATTGTTGCAGCCCTTGATAAAGCATCGGCTCCTTTATCGGCAAAAAAGGTTTGATTAATTACTATAGCTAAAATTAGTGGTAAAACTATATATCCAAGCTGAAGAATTTGAAGAACCCTTTTTTTGTTATTATTTAAAAGAAATATTTGTAGTATTATATAACTTATTAATATTAATCCTATAGCAATAAATGAAGCCCTGGACTGAATCATAGTTAAACTCAAAAAAGAAAGAAAAACTATAGAACTAAGTAGAAGTTTAACCTTAGCTTTACTAAACCTGTAAATTAAAAAAATAACAAATGGAATTTTAATTGCTATTGAGAAAGCCGTAATATTTCTATTTGCTGTAACTCCTTTTAGAAATCCAGGATTAATCTGTCCACTACTATTAATCATTTCCATTGCTTCTACAAATACTGCATATAATTCAATACACAATATTGATGTTATTATCCATGGAATTATTTGTCTATTTTTTTTCATAGAATACAATAAGATAGCCATCGATAAAAACATCATCAAAACATTTGCTTGACGTGTAATATTTACTAATACTTCTGTGGGATTTATTGCATAAAAGAAAGAAAAACCTGCCCAAAAGATAAAGGCAATATAAGTTAACGAAATAGAAGACCTTAAAGTATATCTTACAGAATTAGAAATAAATTTTCTGTATGAATAAAAAATAACAATACTTAAGAGATTTAATAATGTCATACATACCCATTGAGGAGCAATTTTATCAACTGCTTCCAAATTAGGTATAAATCCAAGACAAAGATATCCAGTTAGAAGAATAGGTGAAATTATTTGAAATGAATTATCTCTAGAGCTTTTGTATTTATTCATTTTAAATCTTTTGTTAAACTAAGATAGTATTTTTGAAAGTAAATGTAAGTAAGTTTTATATTTGCATTATGAGCTTATTACCATTTATAATTTCTTTTATAATAAGTGCTTTTCTTCACGACATTATTCAAAAGGTTTTTATGTTCTACAAGAAGTTTGATGATTTTAATCATCGAAGTTCACACAATACTTTAGCTACTCGAACCGGGGGTATTGGTATATTTAGTACACTGCTTTTAGTTTCATTGTTTTATTATTTCAATAAAGTTGAAATTTTTGATTATTCTTTATTTATTCCTCTAAGTATAATGTTTATTATAGGTGTTTATGATGATTTTTATAATGCTGACTTTAAATTAAAATTTTTAATGCAAATTATTGTTGCAAAAATTTTAATTGATCAAGGATATCATATTTCAAATTATCATGGCCTATTTGGTCTTTATGAAGTTCCGAGATTGTTATCTCAAATAACGACTGTTTTTGTTTTTTTAATCATTGTAAATGCAATCAACTTTATCGATGGTATTGATGGCCTTGCTATAACAGATGTTATCAAAACAATTCTAATTATAGAATTTTTTAGTGCAAAATTTTCTAGTCTATCATTACTTGGATTTTTAATTATCTCTTCTTTAATTCCATTGTATTATTTTAATTTTAAGAAAAAAAGAAAAGTTTTTCTAGGTGACTCAGGGTCTCTACTATTAGGAACATTAATAGCAATCTATACTTTTTATATTCTAGGGGATAGTTATGTTTTTAAAACAGGATTTAATGTAAATAAAACGATTTTTTCAATTATGATTTTATTATATCCATTATTTGATCTCTTAAGGGTATTTGTAATCAGAATTGGTGACAAAAAATCCCCTTTTCAACCTGATAAAAACCATTTACATCACGTTTTATTAAATAAAGGCTATTCTGGTTTTAAAGCTCTTTTTTTAATTGAGATTTGTTATTTCTTTATTTTTTTAATTTTATTCTGTTTTGCAAAATTGATTTAAAACTTCATCTGGAAACGAAAATCCTTTAGATTTAGCTTTTCTTAGATAATCACAACCAAGTTTTTCCTGATCAAGATCTAAATAAATTATCCCAAGTAAATACTCTGTTTTACCTGTTTTAGGGTTAAGTTCAATTAAAAGCTTTTCTAGTATAGTAATGGCTTTTTTATCTTCATTTATTTTCATAAATGAATTCGCGGCATTTTCTAGATATGCAATTTCTAATGGATTATATTGACTTGCTTCTAAAAATAATTCAGCCGCATTTATAAAATCATTTTGATTATAATACTTTTCAGCTTCATAACTTAAGATAACTCCTCTTCTAACATTTTCTCTACCAATTTCTCCCATAATTGTAAAAGCCTTATTAACTGAATTTAGTGGATTGTTAACAAATAATTTTTGTATTAAATCTTGATCGGTTAAACTCAAATTATTTTTAATCCTGGAGGAGACTTGAAGATATTTTGTGTATTTCTTTTCAGAGTAATTATTTTTTAAATCCTCGTATAGTTTTTTCAGATCTAGAGAGTCTTTCTTAAATTCTATCATATTGATATAATGATCAAAATGATTGTAGTTTGGGGAAATATCATAAGCCTTTTTTGCATAATAATAAGCAGAATCTATCTCTTCAAGCTGAATAAAATAGACAGACATTCCAAGTTGTGGATAGCCAATAAAAGGGTTGGCTTTTATCCCGTTATTTGAAAATTTTAAAACAGAATCTAATTCATCTAATCTCATTAATAGTGATGCCTTCATAGCATCAATTGGCACGGTATGGACTGATATATTTGGAATTTTAGAATCTATACTGTAAACATCCTCTGCTGAAAAATCTGAAGTAAGACCCCGGTTTTTGATAATAAGGAAGTTTTGCTGCTGTAAAGAAATAAAAAGACTATAAGAGATATATATCGAACCTGATAAACCAAGTAATGAGAAAATTAGATATATAATTTTTAGATTATTTTTTATAATCAGCTTTTGTTTCTTAAACAAAAACACCTTGTTTTTTTTAATTAAATAAATTGAAAGTCCAATAAAAAACAAATTAGGAATTTGCATTACGGGACGAGTGAAGGGGAAGTTTAGAAATGAATCACATAAGTAAACTAAAAGGCCTAAAACTAAAGTTACACCTAAAATCTTATCAGAATCTGGAATTTTGGGTCTTTTAAAAAATTTGATGTATACAAAAAATAGATAAATATAGATACCATAAAAAAGCATCATTCCTATTATTCCTATCTCTGCCGCAACCTCTAAATAATCATTATGTACATGGTAGGGAATTTGATAATCATCAACTGCTTGGGTCTCTGATGTAATTGAAAAAATCTTCCAATTTCCTAGACCTATCCCCAACAAAGGATTATTCAAAACTGATTGTATGGCGTATTTATAGTATCCTATTCTTTTTTGAGAAGAAGTTTCAAGTACATTTGAAGTCCTGGTTAGGTAATTTAAGTCACTATCATTTATAAATATTATGTAATTTAAACTAATCCCTAATGCAAATCCTCCAAGAACTAGGGTGCTTAATTTTTTATTGAAAAGTGTATTTTTAATTCCTAAAATAGCTGTCAAAACTGCTATTATTCCTATAGTTATATTAGCTCCTCTTGAACCGAGAATGAAAATTGTGAAAAAAGTGATGGCTAAAATAATCGCTTTTAAGATGAAATTAATTCGTTTTGAGTTATGCAATAAATAAATTAAAAAAGGGGTCTTTAGCGCCATTGTGAAAGCGGTAATATTAATATTTCCTGTAAAAGCTCTTAGCTCTAGGTTTCTTCCTAGAATTTTTGAAGAATCGTAATTTGAAAGGTAAAAATCATAGAACTTTGACAACACTAATAAAACTTCAATACCGAGTATTATACTAAAACCGATTAAAACTTTATTAAGATTAATTTTTGCCCATTTTATAAGGATAAAAAGATTAATGAAAGAATGGACATAAATAAATATTCTTGATGATTCAATTAATACTTCAGGTTTATTAATGGCATAAGTCAATGAGGCTAACCCCCAGGCCCAAAATGAAAAAAGCAGGTAGACAATAAAGTTATTTTTAAATGTTCTTTTAAAAACTTCATTTAATCCCCCCCTTGAAATTAAATTAATTAGTGTTATTGTATTTAAAACAGCTAAATATAAAAATTGCGGTCCAACTTTATCAATTGCTTTAAAATTAGGAACAAAACCAACTATTAAAAATAGGATTATTAACGAATAATTAAATAGTTGATTTTTGTGGTTTTCGTTCATGTGATAAAAATAAAAAAAGCCTCCCGAAGGAGGCTTAATTTTAATAGATATTTAAAAAAATATCCATTTTAAATTTGCATTGGTATTATAACCAAGCAATTCTGTTAAATGAAACAGCAGGATCAGCTACCTCAGTAACAGAACCTTCTGCATTGACTGCATCTCCTCTGGCGTCGCCTGGATAGATGTTAGTTGCAGTTGTAGTATCAACTGTTGGATTAGCATTTAAAAGTGCTGTTGTAGTTAACAATTCATAAACATTAGGAAGTACAGATACATCAGATGTTGTAAGGGTTGTTCCTAGAGTTTGCATTAACAAACCAGCAGTTTCATCTAATATTGTACCACCAGTATCAGCTTCAACTGTTATAACTATACCATTACTGATAGTGTTGTTATCAGATGGGTCAGTTGTTGCTCCATATGTAAGACCATAAACAGCAGAAGAAAGAGTTGTAGAAGCTGACGTTATAGATAGAGAATATCCTTTATCATAACCTCTTCTTCCCGACTTATACTTAGCCTCAATAGTAAGAGTCCCAGCTGTTCCTGTAGTTACCTTAAATAATGAAAGACCTGCATTTGTGCCTACAACGTAAGTTTCTTGCCATGCTCCAGCAACAATATCTCTAAATTCAGCAATAGTTGGATTTGTAGCATCTCCTATACCTGTATAAGTATTAGCTGTTGAGCTTGCTACTAAATCATTCAGTGTTCCTGAAAGTAATACACCGTCAATTGTAAGATTAACAATATCTGTTGCAGATGCATTAAATGCAACAATACTATTGTCAGCTCCTAAAGAATAAGACTCATCTGTAAGTGAAGAAACATTAGCAATAAGAATCTTACCTGTTGGAAAAGCACCTGGATGTGCATCTAAAGTTACACCGTATGCAGCTGCTCTAGTTAAGTTAGTTGCTGACTTAATATCATTAATAAATAACGTAGAATTCGCTTGTGGAGTAATTGCTGCACTAAATAATTCATTTGTCCCATCAACTTTAATATTAATAGTTACAGAAGCTCCAGATGCACCCATAGTTGAAGTAATTGCCATAGCATGCTTGTGTCTCGCTGCATTAATAGCTGCAGTTGTAACATTTTTAGCAGTTAATGTCAAAACAGCTACATTTAATTGATCTGATGTTTCTGTATCAGCAGCTCCAGTTAATGAAGTAGAATCAACAACTGAGTCAACTTTATCAAAATTAACAGTTGCAGAAGAATCAGCATCAGCAGCTACAGCAGTAAGATAAGCTTTCGCAGTATCCATTCCTGAAGCTGTTGTAAATGACCCAAGGTCACCAGCAGCACCAGATGAAACATTTGCAGTACCATCTTCTTCATCTGTAGATTTAGATGCATTAAGATCGTTAGATACAATAGTAACAGAAGCAGTACCTACAGCACCAATAGCAGTCATAGCACTTAAATCAATTGTTTCAAGATCAGCGTTGTTTGTAATCGCAAGATTATCAACGTTGTTAGTTGCAATAGTAAGACTTGTCATTGACTCGTTATTGTTAACAAGAATAGTTCCTTCTTGAACCACGCCTGTTCCTGCTGATGCAGCAGTTGTAAAGTCAATAGTTACAGTTTCTAAGTCACTGTTCCCGTCAAGATTTAATTTGTCAGTAGTAGCTCCACTAACATCTAACGTTGTTAAGTCAGAGTTGGATGTAATAGCTATACCTGCGGCATTTGTTACAGTACCACCAATTGTAGCAGTAACTAAGTTACCATTAGAATTTAGTGTAACAGAATCAAATGTTCCAGCAGTAGTAACAGTGGTTAAATCACCTTGGCTAGCCAGGTTAACAACAGGACCTGCTGTATCAGCTGTAGTAGCGTTAGGATCTAAAATTCCAGTTACATTAACAGTAACTAGATCGTTACCAGTTACACTCCAATCAACTAAACTATTAGATGTAAAGTTTTGTACGTCTTCACCTACAGTTACAGTACCATCATAATTAGTTAAAGTAGCATTAACAGTATTAGTTAAACTAACAGTAGAACCTGCTTTATCACCACTCAAAGTAGAAATAGTGATGTTGTTAGGTCCGTCTAGTGTTAAATTAAGTCTTGCAGCTTTACCAGTAGCATCTGTATCAGTAAGAGCAGATATATCAATAACACCACCTTCATCTACACCTAAAGAAAGTGCAGTAGATGGAGATCTTGGTAGAGCAGTTAAGTGTAATTCTAAAGCTTTACTAAAAGTAAATTCTCCAGCAGTAGCTGCTGTATCATCTTTTAAAGATGTTACATTAGTTAAAGCTCTAAGGTCAACAACGTCAACAGTAGCGTCATCATCAAATACTATGTTAGTTGCAGATGTCAATCCTTGGAATACATATCCTCCTTTTTGATCTGCAGTTAATGACTCAACACCACTAAGATTGTTAAATGTCATTTCATCAAGTACAGAAGCAGCAGCAGTATAACTAAAGTCACCTATAACAACTTGTATGAAGTTAATTAATTCCTGAGTCTTTGCGTTGTCCATTTCAGCACTATTTGTTATAGTAACATCACCATTAACAATATTAATACCACTACCCATTGCGTGATATACGTTTAATAAGGAAGGTGTATTAACTACAATAGAACCTTGAAATACTGACGATTGAGCTAATAATTCATCTAAATCATCAGCATTTGCGTCAACACCCTCTTGGATTGCAGCAACGTCTTCTGCAGATGCAGCATTGTCAGCAGCAGCTTCTAAAGAAGCAACTGCAGCATCAATATCAGCTAAGCCGTCAGCTAAAGCAGCATCAATACCTGATTGAAGCGCGCCTTGTAAATTAGCTACGGTAGATGAAAGACTAGCTAGATCATTCTGAACTTGAGATAAACCAGCAACTGTCGAAGCAAGTGCGTTGATTTGTGTTTCAAGAGCAGAAAATTGATCGTCATAATTTTGACATCCTACTACAAGTAGCGCAGAAGCCAAAATTGATAATAAACTTTTTTTCATTTGATAAAATTTAATTAATTAAAAATTTGTGTACTTATGAGTACATGCACATAGTTACAAGTTTCGTGCCAAAGCAGGTGTTATGTTGAAAATTATTTTTGGGTGATGGGTATAAATATTTACAAGTATTTGTTTATCAATGTTTTAATATAAATATAAAAGCTCAATAAAGTATTAACAAATTTGAGGGGTTATTTCAATTTTTTTTGAAATTTCTTAAGAAGCAGGCTAATACCGTCACGGACCTCATCCGTTGAAGCTGTAAAATGATTTACCATAACCGAAAAAATATATATCTCACCGCTGGGGCTAATCCAATACCCAGAAAGATTATGGTTATGGCGCAAGGTTCCTGTTTTTGCAAATACATTTTTCAAATCATAATTTTTTATTGTTCCTGAGTACCCACTTTGAGGAAAATAGTTCTTGATTTGCTTTAAACCAACTTTATAATAAATCTTCTTGAGTGCTGCTATTACAGTTCTTGGGGTTATCATATTATATCTCGATACGCCAGAACCATCGGCCCATTCGAGTGGGTCTGGAAGCCACTCCTTCCATTGACCTTTTAAAGTATCAATGATTCTTTCAATATTCATTTCATCAAATCGCTTTTGGGAAATCATCACCAGTAGTGATTCTGCAATTCCATTATCACTATCCTGAAGTAAAGCTTTATATAGTTTTCCCTCCTGGTTAGTATATAGTAGTCCCCATTCTGGTCTTTTAGATTGGGTTGAAAAACTTACAGGTAGATTTAAATTGTCTCTTAGTAATCGTATAAAAAGATCGTCACTAGTTATAAATGGTTGATATAAAGTATCTTTCAAATTCCACTTTTCGTAATTGTAGTGGAAACGGTTTTTAAACTTTTCTCTTACAAGGTTTGCTGCTGAGGAGTTGTTAGTAGGATGAGTTTCAAATCCGTTGGGAACAAAATTTGGATTAATAGATTCACCAAAGCCTTGAATCACATTTCCATAGATTGGGAAAGGGCTAATCTCAGAAGCAAAATAATGAGGATAATCGTCCCATGACCAGCCAGAACCTTGAGGTTTTAAATTAGATTTTGGCTTATGATAAACCAAATAATTTTTCCCTTTTAAAAAAGAATATAACTCTAAGTCAGGATAAAAAGGGTGTAACAGCAAGGGGTATCCAGTTGATTTAAAATGAGTGACAGAATCCTTATCCTGATAATAAAGTGCCGGAAGAGAGTCAAAACTTTCTAAAGATGCTAAAAAGGTAAGAAGTTTAATATTTGAAGCAGGAGTCATGTAATGATCCTCTTGATACGACACAATCGGCTTTGAACTTTCTAAAGCTGTAATACTTATTGCAACATGCGATTTATTAAGCGCTTCCATTTTACTCAGCATTCGATTTATTTTTCTCTCAGAATAGTTCTGTGAATAAAGAAAGAAACCACTCAAACAAAGCAAGCATGTAATTAAGTATCGCATATGGTAAAGATAGAATAAAGTGTTCTATTGGTATTGGCTATGAGAGCTAACAAGTCATAAATTCCCCTAAACTCTTAATCATTTTTCTCTCTGAAGAAGCTATAATCCGATGCTTATTCCAAAAAATAAATTTCGCCCTGGTGCGGGTTCATAATATCTTTTACCAAATGCATTTAAACGGATATTGTCAAAATACTTAACGTTAAAAAGGTTATTAACCCCTGCATAAAGATCCGTATTAACTCCTCCGATAGAAATTGCCTTACCTCCTTGAATTCTAAATTTTTGATATGCATCAATCTTAACTATATTTAAATTGTTAGCGTAAAAGGCGCCAATGTTTTCAGCTGTTAACTGAAGTTTCCAATCAGTGGTAGTAAAATAGCTTAATTGAAGAAAAAATTGGTTATTAGGAATGCCAGGGAGTGCATTCCCTTCAAAAGTCTCGCTTTTAGAGAACTCATATCTAGCAGTAGTTACACTTGCATTAACCTCCCAAAATTTAGTTTTATAAAATCCTGAAAATTCAAATCCAAGCCTCTGTGTAGCACCAGCATTTTGATAAAATGATCTTCCAGGAAAGGCTTCTAATTCATAGGGTAGTATTTCATTTGAGCTTTGAGTGAAAAATAAATTAGCTTCAATTTTTGTTTTTGCCCACAAGCCCTTCCATCCAAATTCATAATTTGTGGCCCTTGACGGATTCAATTCTAAATTAAGGCCTTCTTTCCCGTTTGGGTTTGAAGAAAGTTCTGACAATGTAGGTGTCTCAAAACTGGTTGAAAAATTAACAAATAATCTTTGCTTTGTTGCTATTTCATAACTCAAACCAATACTAGGATTTAAAACCTTATACCTTTGATCTTCAGAAACTGAATTTGCACCTAGGCTTAAATCATCATATCGTAAGCTGGTTCTCAAAAAAAATTGTTCCCACTGGACCTCATCTAGAATATAAATCCCAAAACTTCTAAAATTTTCTAACTGTGAAAAACTTTGTGAGCCCTGAATTCCTTTGAGGTTAAAATAGCGATCTCTCTGATCTTCTTGTTGAGCAGTCTCAAGCCCAAGTTGCCAATGATGCCTTTTTTCTTTAAAATTAAGTCGACTTCCAAGGCCAAAATAATTTCTGCTTAAATCTATAATCCCACCATTTTCAAAGGGTAATTTTCCATAAAAATCTCTAAAAGAATAAAAACCATAGGTATCTAAATTCCATTTCCTTCTCCACTCTTGCTGCCATAGAACACCTGCTTTAAAGTGATCAATAGTTTCATAAGTATCATAATCAATATTACGTTGCCTTGCCTGTCTCCAATCTGCTTCTGTATCCGCCAGGGTTATTCCACCAGCATCCTTAGCTATAGGGCTATTAGTGTAATTCAGCTGAAGCTGCATACTTGATTGTGGTGTAAATAAATGTTTGATTTTTATATTAAATAGATTTTGTTCAAATCCACTATTTTGTCTATAGCCATCTGTTAGAATTCGATTTGCATGAATCAAGGCAACTGTCTTTTCATTTTTCAAAGAGGTATTAAGTTGATAGGACTGGAAACCAAAGGCGCCAAAAATTACTTTAAACTGTGCTAATTTATCTTCAATACTATCAAGGGTGTTAAGATAAATGACACCCCCTGAAGCATTTCCATATAAACTCGCAGAGGGTCCACGAAGGACTTCAAAGCTTTTTAGTAAACCTAAAGGTAAGTTGTCCAATTGTCCTTGACCATCAGGTGTCGTTTCTGGAATCCCATCCACAATTATTTTAACTCCTCTTATTCCAAAAGCTGACCGAGCACCAAAGCCGCGCAAAGAAATTCTTAAATCCTGAGCATAGTTATTTGCGTTTTGAATGAATAACCCTGGAACAGAACCTAAGTATTCTTGAAGAGAAAGTTGTTGATATATGGATTGAAAAGAAGTTAAATCTTTGGTGCTAAAAGAAATGGGAAGTGTGCTCTGATCTGTTTGTGACTTTGGCGCCTTAAGAGTTACTTCTTGAAGAGTTATAGTTGTGGTCTGAGTCTTATTTTGTCCTATAATTGAAGTTGGGCAAATAAAGACTATCCCAAAAATTGAAGCAGCCCAAATTCTTGTTTTTAAACACCCCATACTAAATCCTAATATTTAAATTTGTGCTAAGATAAAAAATTATGTATCTCTCAGAAGCTGAAGAAATAGTCGCCTATATAGTTTGTATCGCAATCATAATTGGTTTTGTAGCAACTACCTATATGGAGATCAAAAATACTATAGCTGAGGAAAAGCAAAAGCAAAAAGAGAAGAATGAAAATGAAACAAAAATCAAAATACTTATTGAATATCTTAACTCCAAAAAAAAACTTATCGACTCATTAGTCAAAGTCAAAAAATCTATAGATAAAAAAGAAAAAAATAAATAGTACATTTGTACCTACAACAGTTATTATTTGTTATGAAAAAGATATTCCATTCTTCAAGCTCACGAGGAGATGCAAACCATGGTTGGCTTCATGCTAGACATTCTTTTAGTTTTGCAAACTATTTTGATCCAGAGCGCATTCAGTTTGGCGCACTGAGAGTTCTAAACGATGACATAATTGCACCTGGTATGGGCTTCGGCTCTCACCCACACGATAATATGGAAATCATAACTATTCCTTTAGAAGGTGCATTAGAGCATAAAGACAGTATGGACAATATCGGGGTGATCGAAGCTAACGATATTCAAGTAATGAGTGCTGGAACAGGAGTATTTCATAGTGAATACAACAAAAATAAAGACAAAGAAGTAAAAGTTCTTCAGCTTTGGGTCTTGCCTAAAGAAAAAAACGTAAAGCCTAGATATGATCAGAAAAGTCTTAAAGAACTTAAAAAAAATAATGCTTTATATCCTATTGTAACCCCTGATCAAGATGGACCAGGTATGTGGATTCATCAAGACGCTTGGTTTCATATGGGAGATTTTGATAAAGACTCTAAAATAGAATATCAAATCAATAAAAAGGGAAATGGTGTTTATGCTTTCCTTATAGATGGATCAGCAGTAATAGAGGGAGAAGATCTAAAAAAAAGAGATGCTTTAGGAATTTGGGAAACAGAAACCTTCTCTTTTAGTATAGCTTCAAAAAGTCGAATACTATTAATTGAAGTTCCCATAAATTTGTAATATGAAAAATCCTTCTTCACGAGACTTACTCAAACACATTGATAATAAAATTAATCACGGGAATTATATTGACAGTGTTCATAAAATAAAGCTAATCACAGCTCGTGAAATGATTCAAAAAATATTAGACTCCGAGTTTTAAAAAATCTATTGATAAAACCTTACATAATCTATTTCCATCTTGTCTTCTTCAAAAGTGCCTGGCACAACACCACCTAAAGTTCCGCCCATAGCAACGTTAAGCAGTAAATAATGTGGATTATCAAAAGGAACGGAGGCAGTATTTTCAATGCTTGAAACAAGAAAATTATCTACATAAATTTTCAATGACGCTGAAGTCCAGATCAAAGAATAAAGATGAAATTCAGTGCTTAAATTAGAAACATTTAATGAAGAAATGTCTTTAATCAAGCCGAAAGAATCCTGTTGACCACCGGAATCAGACCAATGAAAGGTTCCATAAAGGAGCTGTTTGTTTGTTCCATTTTGCTCCATAATATCAATTTCTCCACATTCAGGCCATCCTACATTGCCGTCAGAGGTACCATAATAATTGCCAACCTCACCAATGTTTGTGCCCAAGGTCCAAATTGCCGGCCAAGTCCCTTTTGAAACTGGGAGCTTAGCTCGAACATCAATCCTTCCATACCGGATATCAAATTTTGAATTTAATCTAGCAGATGTATAAGCCCTGTTTACTGCCTCATATGCATACAGCTCTTTTTTAGCTACTATTTTTAAAGTTCCATCACTTACAAAAGAGTTGTCACGCCTTGTGGTATAATGTTGTTTTTCATCGTTTGCCCAGCCCCCATCAATTATTGGAATATATTGTAAATGCCATTTTTCGTCTGAAGGAGCACCTTCATAATTAAATTCATCATTCCAAACCAGCTGATAACCAGAATAAATAGTCGATTCTTCGCTTGAATCTATATTAACTGGATCAGCAGTTATTGTTAGTGGTGGAGAGAAATTGAAATTGTCTAAATAATAATTGACTTCTGTTTGATTTGAAAGATCATGTCCTAAAATCATAGTGATTGTATTATATATTCCATTTCTTCCATCTAACTCTGGGATATTAAACACAAGAGTTTCCCATCCAACTCCAGTTGTTTCTGCAAATAGGTCTCCCGTTGTTTTCTTTCCAATAGAATCGTTTGGTAGTTGATCTTCTAATTTTAGTAGTACAATATGCCCAGGTCCCGGAGAATAAAATTGGAAGGAAATAGCTTCCTTTCCTTCAGGAAAATTTAGGTTTTCTTCAAGAACAAAGTAAAACCCAGCCCAAGATTGAATTCCAGAAGGCTCAATTACTTTAATAACTTTAGATGAATCATTTAAATCGTTACTTTCAGGATTATCAGAGTATAGTACTGATAAATTTATAGAGCCAATGCCTCCAAATCTCCCCCAATTACCAGAGGTCCTATCGCTAGGCTGTATATCTTCTTCTAAAAAGCTAATCGTAACTTCTTCAAAAGTAATAGATACATCATTTAAATTTGGGCTAACTAGTTCTGAAATAGTAGAAGTTGAATTATTATTTGATGCTGACGATGGAGTTTGAGCATTAATATTTGTTACAGATTGTCCAAGTGAAGACTCTTCCGCTTCAGAATTACAGGAAAAGAACATTAGAAATATAAATGGTCTTAATAAATACACGCTCATTAAATTTTTTGTTGGTTCAAAGATATGTGAATTACTATCTTTAAAAAACTAATTTTACACAATGGAACTAATCCCAAATGCAGGGCTTTCTTTAATCTCTTTTTTTAGAGGTGTTTTGGGAATTCTTTTTTTATTATTTATAGCATATCTTTTAAGTAACAATAGAAAAGCTATACCCTGGAAGACAGTTGCAATTGGTTTATTTTTTCAGATATTTATTGCCATTGGGGTTCTCAAAATAAACTTTATCAAAAGTGTTTTTGAAACTATGGGAGGATTTTTTATTAAAGTCCTTGAATATACCGGGGAAGGAACTAAAATGTTATTAGGAGAGTTTGGAAATACTGAAACTTATGGTTTTATATTTGTTTTTCAAGCCTTGCCAGTAATAATATTCTTCTCTGCATTGAGTTCTATTTTGTACTACTTTGGAATCATTCAAAAGCTAGTTGGTTTCCTTGCATGGGGATTAACCAAAATATTTAAAATCTCCGGTGCTGAAAGTCTATCAGTTGCAGGTAATATTTTTTTAGGTCAGACAGAAGCTCCACTTCTTATTAAGGCTTATTTAGAAAAAATGAATCGTTCTGAGATATTTTTAGTTATGGTAGGCGGGATGGCAACTGTTGCCGGAAGTGTTCTTGGAGCATATATAGGTTTTCTTGGGGGTGAGGATCCTTTAATGCGGCTGGAATTTGCCAAAAGCCTCTTGGCCGCTTCAGTAATGGCGGCACCAGGAGCGGTTATAATTGCTAAAATAATGTATCCTCAAACAGAAAAAATAAAAACAGATATAAGTATTTCTAATGATAAAATTGGCTCTAACTTATTGTCTGCAATATCCATCGGAACAGGAGAAGGAATCAAAATGGCTGTGAATGTTGCAGCTATGCTTTTGGTATTTATTGCATTAATTGCCATGGTAAGCAGTGTTTTTTCAGGATTTGGAGATATTGTAGGAATCAACAATTGGATATCGATTAACACTCCATATCAAAGTTTTTCAATTGAGTTTTTATTAGGTTATCTTTTTGCCCCTTTGATGTGGATTATTGGTGTAGCGTCAGAAGATGTAGCACTTATGGGTCAACTATTAGGCATCAAACTTGTAGCAAGTGAATTTGTAGGTTACACTCAGCTCGTAGATCTCAAAAATAGCATGAGTTTAATTCATTTTGGCTATCAGAAATCAGTCATAATGGCAACCTATATGCTTTGTGGTTTTGCAAACTTTGCCTCCATAGGCATCCAAATTGGGGGTATTGGTATTATAGCTCCAAAGACTAGGAAGTTTTTAACTGAACTGGGTTTTAAGGCTATGATTGCTGGATCATTGGTATCCTTGATTTCAGCTACTATCGCAGGTGTAATTTTAGGATAGATTTAAAGGACGCTTACCTTGATTTTTTTCCAGATTTTTGTTAATAAAAATGCTGAAAGCAAAGAAATTCCTAATAGTGGAAATGCGAATTGATAGTCTCCGTAGATAAAATATCCTGTGCAGAACATTATGCTATATATCAGGACACATCCAAGCAACATTGCGACTATTCCAGAAGGAACACTCCAGCCTTTTTTATCGTCAACTAGCTCAATAGATTCTTTTTGGGCTTCCTCTATAATTTTAGTCCACCCAGGGCCGCCAGGTTGTGTTTTTTTATAAAAAGAACGTAATACTGATGCGTCTTCTGCTGGAGTGAGGAAAGTTGCTATAAGCCATAAACTTGTTGTTATACCAACCACAAACGGAAACTCAGCCCACCCCGGCATTAAACCTTCGCTCCCAAACAAAGTACTATTTACAGATGGAATAGTTAGAATCAATGAAATAAGGCCAGAAACAACCATTGCAGTAATTTCACTCCAAGCATTAATTCTCCACCAAAACCAACGCAGAATAAATATAAGGCCTGTCCCTGCACCAAAAACTAAAAGTAAGTTGAATAACTGCATTGCATTTTGAAGCAACAATGCCAGAAGAGCACTTAAAACCATAAGTAAAACAGTAGATATTCTCCCAACAGCAACTAACCGTTTTTGAGAAGCTTGAGGATTAATTTGTGTTTGATAGAAATCATAAACGATATAAGATGACCCCCAATTTAATTGAGTTGAAATTGTGCTCATATATGCAGAAATTAAAGATGCCAAAACAAGTCCAAGTAAACCCGTTGGCAGCTTTGTTAACATTGCAGGATAGGCTAAATCATTCCCTAATTTATCAGGTGTGATACTAGGAAAAGCATTTTGAATACTTTCAAGATCAGGAAAAACTACTAAGGAAGCAAGGGCAACTATAATCCAAGGCCAAGGACGCAATGCGTAATGCATTATGTTAAAAAAGAAAGTCGCTCCAATAGCGTGGTTTTCATCTTTAGCTGCAAACATTCGTTGAGCAATATAGCCCCCGCCACCAGGTTCTGCCCCTGGATACCAGGCGCTCCACCACTGCACAGCGAGTGGAATTATTAGCAAAGTAATCAAGGCTTCTCTGTTTCCAAAATCTGGAAGTATTGATATTTTCCCTACTACATTTTCATTGGCAAGCAAAGCATCAATTCCTCCAACCTCAGGAATATTCACCAGGTAAACAGCTGCTCCAATTGAGCCTACCATTGCTGCAAAGAAAAGAACTACATCAGTATAAACAACACCTTTAAACCCGCCCACAGCACTAAAGACAACAGTAACCATTCCGGCTGAAATAACGGTTTGCCAGGGTTCTAATCCTAACATAATTCCTCCAATCTTAATTGCTGCTAATGTTACAGCTGACATAGTGATTACGTTAAAAATAATTCCTAGATAGATTGCTCTGAACTTTCTTAAAAAACTTGCTGGCTTTCCCCCATAACGTAACTCGTAAAATTCCAAATCCGTACTAACATTTGATTTACGCCATAACTTTGCATAAACAAAAACTGTCAATAAGCCAGTAATTAAAAAAGCCCACCAAACCCAATTGCCTGAAACTCCATTTGTTCGGACGATATCTGTAACTAAATTCGGAGTGTCGGTTGAAAATGTTGTCGCAACCATAGATAATCCCAAAAGCCACCATGGCATGCTTCGCCCTGAAAGAAAAAATTCATTTGCGCTTTTTCCTGAGGATTTAGAAACATAAATTCCAATTCCTAAGGTTAAAGCAAAAAATAAGGAAATGATAAGCCAATCAAGAGTTGCAATTTGCATAGAGGTATTTATTTAATGTCGTTAAAGGTAAATAAAAAGACGCTTCTTAATTAAAAAGTTGTTAAAACACTTGAGTTTAAGAGGATTTCCTGCTAGGTTTGCTGCAAGAATTGTTATAGATAATAATGATGAACAGGCTTTTTTTTACATTATGTTTTTTTTTCCATACGGTTTCAAGTTGGAGTCAAAACAATGTTGAGTCAAATGAATCCCCCAAAATTCTCCTTTCACCAATCGAGAAAAAAGGGCCAAGCTTAATTCAGCCTAAAAAAGAAAAATCCTTTCTTTCTGAAGATTTCTTCAACCCTCAAATAGAATTTGAAGACCCTAAAAATGATATTGAAAACCCCCGTCTTCGCTTTGGAGAAAACGAACAATTTTTGGACCCCGGTAAACAATATTTAAATAAGTTAAACCGAAAACCTGAAAAAGAAAAAAATCCTAATTTATTTAAATCTGATCAATATTTGGGTGATTTTAGGAACAATGGGAAATTTGTTCAAATTGCAGTTAGAGATCATGAATCTCCCGACGGAGACCTTATACGCATTATGCTTAACGATGTCGAGGTTGTTCCACAAGTATTGCTGCTAGAACGATTCAAAACTATTGCAATTGATTTGGTTAAGGGTTTTAACAAAATTGATTTTGTTGCCTTAAATCAAGGGGAGTCAGGGCCCAATACTGCTGAGGTTCGTGTATTTGACGATAAAGGCAAATTAGTTGGTGCTAATCGTTGGAATCTTGCAACAGGAGTGAAGGCAACTTACATTGTTGTTAAGGAAGAATAACCTCAACTTTCGTAAATTTCTAACATCCCTTTTATGAAAATATCAACCTCTTCTATAGTTCCTGTACTAATACGACACCAATCATAAAAAGGAGGAAAAGGTCTTCCAATACGAACACCTTTTTCTAACATTTTTGGCCCTAAATCACGGATATCCTTTTGGGAATGAAAAAAGATAAAATTAGTATGTGATTTCACATAATTTAATTTCAAATGATCTAATAATTTATATATTCTAGATTTAGCTTCTTTGTTTTTTGTTAAAGAAAATTCGTAGAATTCTTTATCGTTTAAAGCCTCTTTTGCTGCCTCAATTGCCAAAACATTGCTCATTGCCACAATGTTTTTTCGAATCTTTTCAGCAATTTGTGGTTTGGCAATTAGATAACCTACTCGTAATCCTGCCATGCCATAAACTTTTGAAAAGGTCTTTGATACTATAACATCATCTCCACGTTTTACCGCTTCAACCATGCTCGGGTAGTTTGGGATATCAATAAAATCATAATAGGCTTCATCAGAAAAAACTATTGTTTTTTTACTAGCCGCATTACAAAAATCAACAAGCTTTTTTGCTGGAACTAATGTGCCTGTCGGGTTATTTGGGTTACATAGAAAAACTAATTTTGTTTTTGAAGAAATACGTTTTTCTATTTCATCTAAATCATATCCCTTGTCAGCCCCAACAGGAACCCAATTAACTGACGCTCCCCACTGCTCTGCAAATTTCATCATAGCTAAAAAGGTAGGTTGCCCTGAAATTATCTCTCCCCCGTTTGAGGCAAAAGTAAGACCTGTTATTTTTAATCCTTCGGTTGAGCCTCCTGTTACGATAATTGATTCTGGATCTACTCCATGTTTCTTCGCTAAAATTTCCTCTAAATTATCTGAGTAGGCATAGGGATATCTACATGCATGATTGAAGGAGTTTTTAATCCTTTGTTGAACTCTTTTGGAGGGTCCAAATGGATTTTCATTTGAGCTTAAACGAATTATGGGGTCTAAACTTCTTGGAATAAAATCTGCTTTTTCTTTAGCGCTTAAAATATTTGGCGGTGCTAGAATTAAACCTCCTATACCTAGTGATGACCGCAACCAATCTCTTCGTGTCTGCATTTTTCTGATTTTTAACTAAAGTTTAGAGTTTTTTAAATCAAATCAAAATATTTATAAAAAAATATTACTAAGTTTTAATTTTAAGTTTTAACTGAAAATTAATCCCTATTTTTCGATATGGTCGAATGGATATCCAATTTAGAATCACTTTTACAAGACTTGATTAAACCGCTAGAGTGGATTATGCTTTTCGCTATTGTGGGGGGCGGGCTTTACCTTTGCTTTCAGAGCAGAGGTTACCCTTTACTAAAAATAAAAAAAGCTTTTGAATTACTTTTTTCAAAAGATGAGAGTAAAGGTATTTCCCGTTTTCAAGCACTTTCAGCTGTCTTAGCTGCTACAGTCGGTTTAGGGAATATTTCTGGAGTTGCTATTGCCATACATATGGGAGGCCCAGGAGTTTTAGTATGGATGTGGATTACTGCTGCAATAGGAATGATCATTAAGTTTTACTCTTGTACTTTATCTGTTCAACTTCGCCAAATCGAATCAGATGGTGAACCTCTAGGAGGCCCTATGTACTACATGAAAATAGGAATGAAAAAATGGGGTAAATCATTAGCTGTTTGGTTTTCTATCGCGGGTCTTTTTGGTGTACTCCCTGCTTTTACTGCAAATCAATTAACACAAACCTTTATAAATGTTATAGACCCAAATGCCTATATAAATATTGGGGATTTTCAATGGAAATTAATTCTTGGAATTCTACTTTCGATTGCAAGTGGTTTAGTAATTTTTGGAGGGTTATCATCAATTGTCAAGGTCAGTTCTAACTTAGTTCCTTTGATGGTTGGACTATATTTTTTTATGGGTCTTTTTATGATTTTGTCTAATTTTGAGGAAGTCATTCCTACCTTCAAACTTATATTTTTCGAAGCTTTTAATCTAAAGTCTGCTGTAACAGGTGGTTTTTGGGGATTAATTATACTTGGTGTTAGAAGAGCTGTTTTTTCTAATGAAAGTGGAATTGGAAACGCTCCTATGTATCATGGACAATCACAGAGTCAAAAAGGAACCGATGAAGGTTTAGTGGCAATGTTAGGCCCCTTACTAGACACTGTTTTAGTTTGCACAATAACAGGGCTTGTTGTAATTATAAGTGGTGCATATAAAGTTGAGGGATTAAATGGTATTGTTCTTACTCTAGAAGCCTTCAGACGTCTTTTCTTTGGTTTTGGAGATATACTACTTCTATTAATGGTTTTTGTTTTTGGGATATCAACTCTATTTACCTACTCCTATTATGGAGTCAAATGCTTTGGATTCCTAACTAAAGTCAGGTGGGGTAAATATTACAATTATTTTTATGTTGGAAGTATTATTTTTTCAGCACTTGTTACTGTAGAAGTTGTGATTGGAATCATTGATTTGTCATTTGCTTTAATGTGTATTCCAAATATGATAGCTGTTGTTTACTTGTCAAATTTTGTAAAGAATGAAATGAAGGAAAGAAAATGGTTCGGCTAAAATTGAATTATATTTTAATTAATCAAGAGTCGGGGGACCTGGATCAATTCTAGGAACATATTCCTTTGGACTTTTATTTTTTCTGTAATCTTCTTTTACAGCCTCAATCAACTTTGGATCTTTATATAAGTCTGCCATTGTCATTGATAATGCTTTAGCAGCATAAATCATCCCTTTATGCCCAATAGACATTCCTGTACAAGCAACTACTGCCCAAGAGTGCCAAGGCCCATTTTTTGCTGCAACCGTCGCTGACATACGAATTATTGGGACAACTTGACTAACATCTCCTACGTCTGTAGACCCGCCAGTTGCAGGAACCGTTTCCATTAAAGGCTTTAATTTCCCATCAATACCAATTTGAGGCTTTCCTGTTTGAGACAAAATAGTATTTGCATATGAAATTTCATCAGGAGTGTAGGAGATGTCATCTAAAAGCTCCATATTTTTTTGCATTATTTCAGCACCTGTTCTATTAACTAAAATTTCATATATCCCTGAAATAAGTTTTTTTTCATAGGTGGTCCCTGTCATCAATGCTGCTGCTTTTGCAATATCCAATGCTCTATCATAAAGTACATTAACGTTTTCAATGCTATTTCCTCTTAAACGAGTCCAAATTTTTGCGTAATCTGGAACTACATTTACCACGTCTCCAGCATTCTCAATTTGGTAATGAATTCGTGAGGTCGGAACTATATGCTCCCTATAATAATTTAATCCTGTCGTATAAAGTTCCATTGCATCAACTGCACTCCTCCCATTCCACGGATCAGAAGAAGCATGAGATGAACTTCCATTGAATGATATCCTAAAATCAACAAGTGCCTTAGTGGATTGAGTCCCAGATTCGTTAGTATCACCAGGATGCCAATCCATACAAACGTCAAGTTGGTCAAAAACTCCCTCTCTAACCATCCAAACTTTTGCAAAAATGGTTTCCTCTGCAGGTGTTCCATAAAAAATTACTGTTCCCTTTAGCTCTCCTTTTTCTATTTGTTCTTTGATTGCTATTGCAGCGCCAAGACTTGCCGTCCCATAAAGGTTATGTCCGCAGCCGTGTCCAGCAGCACCTTTTATTCTTGCTTCTTTATATGGTTGAAGTTTTTGAGAAATCCCCGCATTTGCATCAAATTCTCCTAAAATTCCAATTATTGGCTTACCGGAGCCATAGCTAGCTGTAAAGGCCGTGGGAATATCAGCGATATTTTCTGTAACCTCAAAACCATTTTCACGTGCATAGTCCATTAAAATTTTTGAAGAGGTAAACTCCTCTAGTGATGTTTCAGCTGCCTCCCAAATTGCATAACTAATATCAATAAGTTTATCTTTTTGACGCTCAATTGAAGCTTGTAAGTCTTTTTTAATGACTTTTTTGCTCTGCCCATAAATTGGCATGAATGAAATAAAGGCTATGGAAACAAGAATAAATTTTTTCATCTTTTTTTTTTAAAATTATTATTTTTTTCGGACTCTGAACAAGATCCCCAGAGCTAAAAAAAGTAATCCTCCAACTAGATAAGGCCAATCAATAAATGACAGATTGGTATACATAACAACAACAACTGTGAAGCAAAGAATTGCAGTTAAAAATAAAATGCTTTTTAAAACCCATCTATATTTCACAACTGGAGTTTGTCTCTAAATTACACAATACTAATCAAAGTTGCTTATTTTTGAGTATGATTCGTTTATTCTTCGTGGGGATTTTTATTCTTACAGGGGCAATTATTTCAAATTTATTCGCCGCTAAAATTCACTGTAAAACCTGGTATGATTTTCTTCAAGGCATGCTTGAAAGTTTTTCTTTTTGGAATCAGGTAAGCATAAAAGACCTAGTATGGCTTTTTTTTATTTATCCATTACTTTTAGGATTGAGTGCCCAAGCAGGAAACATTTTTTATCATAAAATATTCTAATATGACTAGCACAGTAACTTATTTAGGAGATCTTAGAACTAATGCCACTCACTTAGCTTCAAAAAGTGACTTTATTAATGATGCTCCCATTGATAATCAAGGAAAAGGAGAGGCTTTTTCTCCAACTGATACAGTGGCAACGGCCCTAGCTTCATGCCTCTTAACCATTATGGGAATTAAAGGAGATAATTTACAAATTGATTTAACTGGAACAACTGCTGCTGTAACCAAAGTAATGGGTGTTGAGCCCCGAAGAATAATTGAAGTTAAAATTGATGTCACATTTTTAAAAGGCTTCGACTCGAAAACTCAAAATCTCTTAGAACGTGCTGCTTTAACATGCCCTGTAGCAAATTCTTTGCACCCTGATTTAATTCAAAACATCACCTTCAATTGGCCATCTTAAGGTTTTTGTTTCCAAAATAGACTATGCTATAAATCAAAATCCCGACGGGTCCCAGAATAAACGTAAACAATAAGGGGGCTATGATAAAAATATGTTTTATCATATTTTTTTGGCTATGCCTTATTATCCAAGTGGCTACCCAAAAATCAAAAGCTAAATAATGTAACCATCCCGCCGCCGCTGATTCAGGTGTTGCTTTTTTAAACAAACTTACTATCCCTTCGAGAGAGGAAAAATCAGCCCCTGAAAGCCCGCCTGAAACAATTATAAAGTAAAAATATATAAAACTTATCCCCAGGGGAACCCAAGGAAAGTAAATAAGAATCTTCGAAATTTTATGCTTGGGAAAAAAAAGAATAGCAATCCAAACAATTATAATAGTAGTATTGCAAAAATTAAAAAGTAGCTCAGTCATAAATCAAAAAATTATATGTCTTTACCAAAATAGTATTTTTAATTTAGTGACCTCTTATGTTGCTTTTTAAAAATATCAAAGGTGATCGTGTAGATCCTGTAAAAC
Organism: Flavobacteriaceae bacterium; assembly: GCA_045561915.1. Taxonomy (GTDB): domain Bacteria; phylum Bacteroidota; class Bacteroidia; order Flavobacteriales; family Flavobacteriaceae; genus MS024-2A. The sequence goes on along the minus strand of JBJKWV010000003.1, from coordinate 5,512 downwards.
ATACTTTAGAAGTCATTAAAGACTATCCATATGCTGAGATACATATTGGAACTGACTCTCAAAACATAAACAAAGAAACGCGATATACTACTGTTATAGCATATCGTTTAGGCACACGAGGTGTTCACTATATTTTTAGTAGATCTAACAATATCATAATCCGTGATATGTGGACTCGACTGTGGAAAGAAGCTGAATATAGCATTGATGTTGCAGAATGGATGACACAAAAGATTGCAATAAAAGTAGAGATTGATATGGATTATAATGGAGATGAGAATTTTAAATCTCATAAATTAATATCTGCAGCAAAAGGATGGGCAAACTCACTTGGTTATAAAGTAAACATAAAACCAAATAATCAAATTGCAACCCGAGCAGCAGATTATCAATGTAAATAAATTAGGAGCACTTCCAATAATGAGGTGTTTCTATCATGATTAAAGGATAAAACAAATTAGCCTATCTTTAAAAAGCAATTGTAAATTTTTATTTCATGCGTTTTGCAATCATAGCTCCACCGACTCCTACTCAAAAATGGAAAGAAAATTTTGAGAAAATTGCTCCACACATTTCGCTAGTTATTGGATCAAAAACAAAATACCCTGAAGAAGTCTTGTGTGCTATGGTTTGGAATCAGCCAAAGGGGTCACTGACAGAATTTAAGAATTTAAAACTTATTTTTGCTATGGGGGCTGGTGTTGACCATATAATGAAAGATGAAACCATCCCAGATCATATTCCAATTTGCAGAGTTGTTGACCCGCAAATGGCATTTTCAATGACTAACTATATTCTAATGGCGCTTTTAAATCATCACCGATCCTGGTATGAATTTCAAGCTTCACAAACCAAAAAACACTGGGCTCAATTTGAATTCTTTGAACGTCCAATTAGAGTAGGCGTGTTGGGTGTTGGACATCTTGGAATGGATGCTGCAAACAAAATTCATCATTTAGGGTTTCCTGTTGTAGGCTTCTCAAACTCACCTAAAAAAACTGATTTCCCTTCTTATACTGGAAATGAGTTCCATAAATTTATAGAGCAAATTAATGTACTGATATGTACAGTTCCACATACTCCAAAAACTCATGCCCTTCTAAATTATAAGTTATTTCAAAAACTTAAAGAGCCTACCTATTTAATTAATGTTTCTAGAGGTAGTGTACAAGTTGAAAAAGATATAATAAAAGCTCTAAATGAAGGGTTGCTTTCTGGAGCCTTTTTAGATGTTTTTGAAAAAGAGCCTTTACCAAAAAACAGTCCTCTTTGGGATCATCCAAAAGTCAAAATTACCCCGCATATTGCTAGTCTGACATATCCCAAAGAGAGTACATACCAAGTTTTAGATTGTTTTGATCGTTTGGAAAAAGGGCTTCCTTTGCCCCAAGAAGTTAGTCGTAAAAAAATGTATTAGTCTTTCAAAAGTAGCTTCGAAATTTCTGTCATTCCAAATCGAACAGGGTCAGTGACTTCTATTCCAGTTTTAATTGAAAGACTTTCTATAAAATCTAGGGCCTTATTTTTTGCAAGCATACTCGTATTCGCACAAATTCCAATTACACTTGACTTTGGATAAGTTCCTAATACAGTTGCAAGAGATTCGTTTAAAGCAATAAATTTATTAATATCAGGTATTTGAATATTTTCGGGGCTTCTAAGGGTCGTTTTATCTGCACGTATACAAAGTACTAGATGTGTGGGGCAGCTGCCTCTCATTAATGGTAAAGTTGCTGAACTTCCAGGATGAAGAATGGATCCTTGCCCTTCAATTATTAATATTTCCTTATTTGACTCCTCAAGCACAATTTTTTCAACTGCTCCACAAGCATGATCTAATTTAAATGCATCCAATGGAATTCCCTTACCTGTTATTGTGATTCCTATCTGGCCTGTGGCAATAAAACCCACGTTTACTTTCCGTTTCAAAAGATCTTCATATAATTCTAATCCAGATGTCATTTTACCAACAGCCATATCAGTACCAATAAATAAAACTCTCTTATTATTAAGATTAGCAGCTTTACCGGTCGCAATAACAGGGGTAAATTGAGGTAATCGGACATCCCATATCCATTGGGTATTTTTATCTTTTATTTTATGTCTCCATCTGGGCTCTAACAAGTCATGAAGGCCATTCACTATACTAAGCCCGGAATCAAGAGCTTCATTAATTACAGAATTCCAAGATTCAGGTATTCGTCCTCCAGATGGAGCAATTCCTAAAATTAAAACCTCAGCTCCTTTCCTAATAACTTCAGCTAAGTTTTTATAAATAGTAATATCCTTTGAAACATCATTAAACTCGGCTATGCTATTTATATTTTTACCTGCAAACTTACTATCTACAATTCCAACAATTGGATTTTTCAAATATCTTACTACTCCCATACCCATTTTACCATAATCGCTGTCAATGTGGTCTTCCATGTATACGGCAACTTTTGATTTGGTGTCAAGCATAAAATTCTTTTTTTAATTCAGCGCCATGCCCAGGTATTTCTTTTGGCAATGTAATGCCATTGATTAATGGTGCTCCCATTGCAGGGTCAGGAGATAAGTTATAATGAGAGTCTAAATCAATATGGTCAATGCCCCCAGTTAAAGATGCGGCAGCGGCTATAGAAACCGAAGATTCGCTCATACAACCAATCATTGTTTTCAATTTATAGGCTCTAGCAGTGCCAATAATTCTTAATGCTTCAGTTATTCCTCCACATTTCATCAGCTTCATATTCACCCCATCAACGTGCTCAGCAAAAGATGGTATATCTTCAGAAAATCTACAAGATTCATCTACATAAATTGGTAAAGCCCGATTTTTATAAAGCTCTTTTAAATAACCTTCTTCTCCTTCTTTTAATGGCTGTTCTATATAATCAACACCATGTTCTGCTAACCAAGGCATCATTTTTTTAGCATCTGATAAATTCCAGCCTCCGTTAGCATCAACTCTTATCTTAACATCATATTTTCGTGTGCTTTCAACTACTTGTTCAAACATAGATTTGTCTGCTTCTATCCCTTCAGGTGATCCTAACTTAATTTTTAAAGATTTTACAGTAGTCCCTTCCAATAAAAGCGGAACCCTTTCCTTGACAACTTCAGGAGTATTTATTCCTATTGTAATTGATGTCGGTCTAAAGGGTTTAGAAAAACCTAGCATTTGATAAAGCGGCATTCCAGCTTTTTTTGCTGTCCAATCCCAAAAGGCAGTATCTAAACCAACATAGGCGCAAGGGGGTACGTCCGACTGTCTTGATCTATCATAAAGCTTCTGTATAGACTGCCCTTCGATTCCTTCAGAAATAAATTTCTCAATTGATTGCTTAACTTGAGAAATAGTTTCAGCTCCCTCGGTTTTCCCAGGAGCTGCTTCTCCCCAGCCAAAAATCCCGTCTTTTTCATATCTAACAAAAAGATTTTCAGAATTATAACGAACACCTCTACTAATAGCAAGCGGAAATCGTTTATTTAGGGTTACTTTATGAAGGGTGATTTTCATGTTTTTTCATACTCAGCGTTTATTTTGAACGTTCACAAATTTACTTTTTTATTTCTTGAATTTTTAAACCTTTTATGCTTGTTTTTGTGCCTTTATAATAAAGGGAAAGTTTCTTGTAAGGTGCTTTTGGAAAAAAAATCTCTGTCATCACAATATCCCCATTATCATAAAATAATTCTATAGAGGTTTTGTCTAAAATAATTACAACATTTAAATCATCAGTGGTATCTGATCTATTGGCATAGGACGAATTAGGAGCAAAATTTTTTGAAAAGTTTACGATGCCAGATTTACTTCTATCAATGAAAAACTTTCTTAATTCGTGGTCATAACCAAATTTTAATGAGTCTCCTTGAGGGTTTGACAAAACAAATGAATACATAGTTTTTTCCATATCAGAAAGCTTCATTTGAATTTTTGTGCTTGAAAGATCAATCATGGCATCTTTAGCTATAATTGTTTTTTCATTTAAAAGCTGATCTTTTACTTCAAGTGTTTTAGTTATATTTTTTTCAAGTTGAGAAATAATCTTTGACCTTAGACGGTAACCCCCTTGATCAGAATAATTTAATTCTAGTTCCCTCGGAAGTGTCATTGCACTTCTCCATGTCTTTGTTGGAACCAAACCAGCATATTGCCAATTAGACATCCATCCTTGATAAAGCTTCATGAACTTGTTATTAGTCCCATTAAAATAGGTAACCCCTGCATAATTATCTCTCCCAAAATCAGTCCAAAAATTATGGTTTTTTTTCATCTGATTTTCAAATTTTTCATCTATCGTAAATTTTTTACCATCAAAATCTCCTATGAAATATTGTGTTGCACTGCCACCGTTTGGTCCTCCAGGATTTATACTTACTAGATGAACCCATTTTGTTTTTGAAGTACCCTTAACCTGAAGTTCAAACAGATCTGGGCATTCCCAAACTCCATTATGATTTCCAATGCCTTCACCAAAAGAAGAAACAAAATTCCAATTCTTTAAATCTTTAGATTCATAAAATTTTGTTACCTGTGAGGCTGCAAGAGTCAAAATCCACTTTTTATCTTTTTCATACCAAATTACTTTTGGATCTCTAAAATCCTTGACCCCAGGATTTTTTATCACAGGATTACTATTATACTTTTCCCAGGAATATCCGTCATCTAATGAGTAGGCGATACTTTGATTTTGGAATAACTCAGAACCTTTTTTTTCTTCCTCTGAATTATGGTTTGTAAAGATTGCTACAATTGGAGGGTTTTCAATTGAACCAAAACCACTTGTGTTTTCAAGATCAACCACTGCGGATCCTGAAAAAATTGTGCCTAGCTTATCTGGGTACAATGCTATTGGATGCTCATTCCAATGAATCAAATTTTCACTAGTAGCGTGACCCCAATGCATAGGTCCCCATACATTTGAATTAGGATTATGTTGAAAATAAAGATGGTATTTCCCTTTATGGTAAAACATCCCGTTGGGGTCATTCATCCAATTTTTTTGTGGTGCGAAATGAATATTAGGACGATACATCAATTCATCATCGTTTTTTTCTTTAATATTTGTTTCTTTATTCAAATCAGAAAAATTTTTACATGATAAAAAGCTCGATATAATTATAATTATAAAACTGTACTTCAAACTTATGCTATCCATTTAAGATGTTAATTTCTTACTTAATTCTTCCAAAGAAACTCCCTTTGTCTCAGGCATCATAAAATGCACAAAAGCTAATTGTAACATCATAAAACCTGCAAAAACAGAAAAGACTACCCCTGCGCCAATAGTTGCAAACAAAACAGGAACAAACGAAGGTATAACCGCTGCTAAAATCCAATGAACACTAATTCCGAATGATTGGCCAGAATTCCGAAGGTGATTTGGAAAAATTTCTGATATGTAGACCCAAATTATTGCTCCCTGACCAATTGCATGTGAAGCTATAAATACAAATAGAAAAAGGGGGATCAAAATTCCTTCCCACTTAAAGAAAAAAGCACACGCTACAAGAGTTAAAGAAA
>JBJKWV010000002.1:0-52232 GCA_045561915.1 Flavobacteriaceae bacterium | reverse complement strand
ATTTAAAGAGGAGTAACCAATAAATTTCTCCATCTCACTTTAATCCCACCTCCATCATGGATTTGAAGCGCTATAGATCCTTTTCCTTGACCAATTTTTTCATCTACAAACTTAATCATTGGAGTATCGTTTAACCAGCTTTCAATTTGATCTCCAACAACGCGAATACGCATGGTGTTCCACTCTCCCATTTTTAAAGCCTTATCTTTTTCCTTTTCAGGTTTAATTAACCATCCCCTTCCATAGGATTCATAAACTCCACCTGTATCATTTCCTGGAGGAGCTACTTCAACCTGCCACCCACTAACTTTTGTCCCTTCAACCGTTGAACGAATAAAAACACCACTATTTCCATTTGATTCTTGTTTAAATTCTAATGTTAAATCAAAATCATCATAATACTTTGATGTTGATAAATATCCATAGCCTTTGTCAGGTCCACTTTCACATACAAGTAACCCATTGTCAACATACCATAACTCAGTTCCGTGAATATTCCAACCATCAAGATCACTTCCGTTAAACAAGGGTTCTTGCGCTATTAAGGGAATAGTTGTTAGCATAAATATTATACTCAGAATGAATGTTTTCATATTTAAAATATTTGTTTGAAGATATATATTTTTTAGTTCAAATTTATTTATGAATTAAAAATAATATCTTCAAATAAAAAATGATGAAGAATTTTTTAACCATAATATTTATTACTCTTTTTTCTTATAATGCTATATCGCAGATTAATCCAAATAATATAGATATAGTAAGAGATGATTTTGGAGTTCCACATATTTTTGGTAAAACAGATGCAGAAGTTGCATACGGATTAGCCTGGGCTCATGCCGAAGATGATTTTGAAACTATCCAAATCGGGTATTTAGCTGGTAATAATCTTTTGTCTAAACATATTGGAAATAAAGGTTTAGGAGCGGACTTTATTTCACAATTTATTGGTTCAAATTCGTTATTTGAAAAAAAATATAATTCTGAAATAAGTGAAGATTATAAAAAAATTGTAAAAGCCTATGCATCAGGATTGAATCGTTATGCTTCGGAGAATCCTAATCAAGTATTTGTAAAAGAGCTTTTCCCAATTACTGAAAAAAAAATGATGCGTTATGCCCAACTTCAACTTTTTATCTCTTCAAAAGGAGACCAGTGGGTGTCTAAAATTATTAATGATAAACTTTCCTATAGCTTTTCAAAAGAAGAAAAGCATAGAGGCTCAAATACATTTGCCTTTAATAGTTCAAAAACCAAAGACGGGTCTACCTATTTAGCAATAAATACCCATCAACCCCTAGATGGTCCGGTTTCTTGGTATGAAGCTCACCTTTGTAGTGAAGAGGGAACTAATATATTAGGAGCACTATTTGCAGGAAGTCCCAATATTTTAATTGGTTCAAATGAAAACTTAGCCTGGGCACATACTGTTAATCAACCAGATAAAACTGATGTATTTGCCTTAGAAATGCACCCTGAAAAAAAATTAAAATATCGAGTGGATGATTCTTACTTAGAACTTGAACAAAAAAAGGCAAAACTTCTGTTTAAATTTTTAGGAATTCCAATTTCTATAAAAAAGAAATATTACAATAGTATATATGGCCCAACTCTAAAAAATAAATCTGGATTTTTTGCAGTTCGTACTCCTGCTTTGTTTGAGATTAGGGCCCTGGAACAGTGGTGGAGAATGAATAAGGCAAGAAACTTTAGCGAATTTTATCAAACATTAAAGATGAAAGCACTTCCAGGTTATAATATTGGGTATGCAGATAGAAATGACACTATTTTTTATATCTCTAATGGTCTCATTCCAAAAAGAGCAAAGAATTATAATTGGGAAGATGTTGTTCCGGGAAATACAATGGAGACATTATGGACTGAAAGCTATGAAATTGAAGAACTCCCTCAGGTACTCCAACCCAAATCTGGTTATTTTTATAATGCAAATCATTCTCCCTTCAAATCATCTTCAGAAAAAGATAATCCTAACCCCTTACATTTCAATCAAAATATGGGTTTTGAGACATATGATAACAATAGGTCTACACGCTTAAAACATCTTATAGATCAGTATGAAAAACTTGACTATGATGATTTTAAACGAATAAAATATGATCAGCAATACCCTGATCCCTATACTTTTAGCTGGATGGACTTACGTTATCTAAAGATTTTAGATGCTCAAAAGTATCCGGATATAGAAATATTAATTACTCGGTTACAAAATTGGAATCGTAAAGCAAACGCAAACTCTCTCGGAGCAGGAATATTCGCTGTTTTTTACGATCAATTACGTCCCTTTTACAAAAAAATCCCTGAGCCAAAAATTTTCCCAACTTCATTTATTGTTCAAGCACTTAGAAATTCCAAAAAGTATTTATTAAAACACTTCAAAACTACAGAAATTAAATTAGGAGATTATCAAAAATTAGTTCGAGGAAAAAAAGAAATTCCCATTTTTGGCCTTCCTGATGTTATTACCGCGATGTCATCTAAGCCTTATAAAGATGGAAAAGTAAAAGTTGTAAGTGGTGAATCTTATATTGAGCTTGTTAAGTTCACCCCAATAGGGCCTGAAATTGAATCAGTTATTTCGTATGGTAGCTCTGACAATCCCGATTCTCCTCATTATGACGATCAAATGGAAATGTATGCTAATTTTAAAACAAAAAAAATGACTTTAGATAAAGAAAGTATATATAAAAATGCAAAAAGTATTTATCATCCAAAATAATACCTAGATAATTGCAATTAGATAGTCTCTATTGCATCTACATAAATTTTTTCATATTGATCAACAACTATATTTAAATTAAACTTTTCTGCTTTTAATTGTGCTTGCCTTTTAAATCTTTTATGCTGACTCTCATTCTGTAATAAAAGCAATGCATTTAAAACCATACTATCAGTATCACCAACCTGAGATAAATATCCTGTTTCACCGTGAGTGTTTACCTCAGGAATACCACCTGCATTAGATGAGATAACTGGTACTCCGTGAGCCATAGCCTCAAGAGCTGAAAGCCCAAAACTTTCTTTTTCAGAGGGTAAAAGAAAAAGATCAGAATAACATAAAATCTTATCGATCTCATTACTGTTCCCTAAAAATAATACTTGGTTTTCCAATCCATTTCTGTTAACATATTGAATAGCTTTTTCCTTTTCTGGACCTTCTCCAACCATCATAAGTTTAGATTTTATTTTTTGTTGAACACCCTCAAAAATTGAAATAACATCCAAAATTCTTTTTAATGGTCTAAAATTACTAATATGAGTTAATATTTTTTCTTCTTTTTCAGCCAAGAGTGATCTTTCGCATGGTTTTCCTTTTAATTTAATTTTTTCAGTATCAATAAAATTAGGTATAACATTTATGTTTTTTTTGATATCAAATAATCGAAGAGTATCTTGCTTTAAGCTTTCAGAAACAGCTGTAACTCGATCTGAATGGTTTATGCTAAAGTTAACCGCAGGACTGTAAAAAGGATGACTCCCTACTAATGTTATATCAGTACCGTGTAAGGTAGTTACAATAGGAATTTGAATCCCTATGTCTAAAAGCATTTTTTTTGTCATGTAGGCCGCATATGCATGAGGGATAGCATAATGGACATGTAGCACATCAATATCATTGGCTTTCACAACATCAACTAGCCTGCTTGAAAGAGCTAATTCATATGGTTGATACTTAAATAATGGATAATCTGGAACATTAACCTCATGAAAATGGATTTTAGGATCATTTAGCGCTTCTAAGCGTACTGGGAGGTTATAAGTTATAAAATGAATATGATGGCCTCGTTTAGAAAGAGCCAATCCAAGCTCAGTGGCTACTACTCCGCTTCCACCAAATGTGGGATAACATACAATTGCTATATTCAATCTTTAATAATTTTAATTGATTAAGGCATCATAAATGAGCTCTTGAATTCGTGTCCGTATATTACTTTTACTGAAAGTGAAATTATTTTCAGGATAAGTTCTATTAGCTAAAATAACAATTATTATTTCTTTGTCTGGGTCTGCCCAGGTGTAGGTTCCAGTATAACCAGAATGACCAAAACTATTTTTTGAAACACAACCACAAGTGGATTGGTGTTTCCCCTGTAGTTGTGGCTTATCAAAGCCTACACCCCTTCTGCTTCCTAAATCGCTATAATAATATTTATTAAAAGAATCTATTATTTTACTGTTAAGTAAATTAACTCCATTGAAGTTTCCTCCTTGGAGATACATTTGCATTATCGAAGCAACAGAGTAAGCATCACCAAATAATCCCGCATGACCTCCTATTCCATCTTGCATTGCTGCCCCCATATCATGAACATACCCATGAAGTTCAGTGTGCCTAAAATAAGTATCAATTTCTGAGGGAACAATTTCCTCTTTAGGAAAGTACTTTAGTGGTTTATAGGTTATTCTGTCTAATCCTAGAGGATCAAAAATATTTTCTTTAATCAAGTCATCATAGTCTTTGCCACTTACTTTTTCAAAATATTTCTTTAAAATATAATACGGTAAATCAGAGTATTTTGAAGCTCCTTTATCTAATAAAACACTTTTTTTAATTTGTTCATGCATGTCACTTTTAAAATCTGTTTTTAAATAAAGTCCCTGTGTTACTTGAAGTGAAAATTTTTTAGAATATTTATTTTTATACATTGATGAAATTGGAAATCCCCTAGAATTTAGTGTTCCTTTATAAAAGGGAATCCAGGGAAAAAGACGAGCTTGATGAGAAAGCATTTTCTTTAAACTAATCGATGCTTTGTCAGATTCTGACCATTCAGGGATTAATTCTTCAACAGTAGTATTTAAATTCATATTCTTTTCACCAACGGCCTTAATAACTAATGGTAATGTTCCTAATATTTTTGTTAGAGATGCTAAATCATAAAGATCATTAGCTTTTACTTTTCTTTCTTTTTTATAAGTATGATACCCATAGCTTTTATCAAATAAAATTTTACCCTTTCTTGAAACTAATATTCTCATTCCAGGAGTCATCATTGAATCGATAGAAATTTGAGCTAATTCATCTACATTTTCTAATTTATTAGAATCAAATCCCAGTAATTCAGGTGAGGAGAAGCCCATACGATGAATATTCTCAAGTGCTATACCATCACCTTCCTTGAATGATTCTATAATATCAACAGGTAAACTTCCATTAATTTTTTGAGCTCCAAAAATCGCATCAGCACTTAGTATTTGTGATGTCTTACTGTTTTGATAACTTAATAATAAAGCATCAATCCCATTTATTGATTTTAAAGCAGAAATAGCATATGGTTTTACAAATATATCAAGGATTAAAGTTTTACTTTCTGCAACTTTAGAAATAATTTCAATCTCTTCATTTGAAAAATTTGAAGCTTTCCAGGGAGTACTATTTGAGCGGTGAAAACTAATTATTATAGTGTCTAGACTTGCGGTCTTTTCTAAGACATTTATAGCTTTAACATTATTGACCTTCTCAATGTAATGGTATTTTCTAAGTTGTTTTTCAAAAGCTTTTCCAGAGTCATCCCCTAAAATTATGTGTCCAATGTTAGATTTTGATTTTAGAGGTATAAGATTATTATTATTATTCAATAGTGTCAAGGAACTCCCTACTGCCTCATAGTTAAGCGACTCATCCTCAATAGTATTTAAATCGTCATAAAGATTGTTCAAATCAACAGGTATGTATTTATTTAATCCAACTTTATATTTTGCTTTTAAAACCTTTTTTACTGAATATGACAAGCGTTTTTCTGAAACTTTTCCACTCTTATAAGCTTTTAGAATTGAATTAATACCCTTGGATATATCATTAGAAATTATCAAAATATCATGTCCAGCTAAAAAAGCTGTTAAGTCAATATTTTTTACTTTAGAGTATTCAGATACACCTTTCATGTTCAAGGCATCAGTTACTACTAAACCTTTAAAATTAAGTTCATCCTTTAAAATACCTTGAATAACATCTTTGGATAATGAAGTAGGTAGACCTTCTTTTGAAATACTAGGAACATTTAGATGAGCGACCATAATTGATGAGAGTCCTTCTTTTATAAGTTTTCTGTAAGGTTCTAGCTCCACCTTATAAATGCGCTCAGAACTAAAAGTAACCATTGGAAGTGTTTTGTGCGAATCTTTAGCTGTATCACCATGTCCTGGAAAATGTTTTCCGGAAGTTAAAATTCCCGCTTCATGATGTCCTTTCATTATAGCCATAGCTTGACGAGAAACTCTAGAGGGAGATGAACCATAGGAGCGATTACCAATAATAGGGTTTTTCGGATTTGTATTTATATCTAGGACTGGACTAAAGCTATAATGAATACCTAAGCGTTTTTCTTGTTCTCCCATCCTTTTTCCTATTTTTCTGAGTAAAGTACTATCCTTAATCGCTCCCAGGGTCATTGGCCAAGGAAAGGGTCTTACTGAATCTAAACGCATAGCGACTCCCCATTCTGCATCCATAGATACTAGAAGAGGAATATTTGAGGCTTTTTGAAAACTATTAAGCCATTGAGATTGAATTACAGGGCCTCCTAAAGAAAAAACCAACCCTCCTATTTTATATTTTTCAATTAAGCTTAATGTTTGTTTGTAATGAGAGCTATCTTTTTCTGTAAATACCATTGGCATAAATAGCTGTCCAACTTTTTCATTCAAAGTCAGAGTATTATATATGCTATCAACCCATTTCTCTTGCTTATCGTAGTTTTCTTCAACCAATAAGGGATCAAGATTTTGCCCTATAATTAAAAAAGGGGATATTAAAACTATAAAGTAGAACTTGATATTACTGGGAAATATCATTTTAAAAGAAATTTAGTCAAACCTATTTTATTTTATAAAACGATTGTGCCAACTATCTCGAGCAGGAACCTCCCAAAACATTCTATAATCTGATTTCGTATCAACCAAATTATTGAATACGATTGTATCCTTTGAAACAGATTTTGCCTTAGCCAATTTAACAAATTCATTTAGAGGTTTGTATGCTAAAAAATCACCTTGCTTGAAAGTAACATTCATTTTATCTAAAAGAGTTATCTCATACCTAGCCTCTAAATCTTGAATAAAACGCACTGATGCATCAATTGAACATCCACTAGCTTGCGTTATCTGTTGATTAACTCCAAGTACTATAAATCTACTATAGGGTAATTCAAAACCAGCTTCTAAATTATGATTATGAGCTGTCCATCCATATAAAAATTCAGATAAGTCTCCAGAAATTGAATCTAATTCAGTTTTTGAAAACGTTCGATTTGATTGATATATCCACACCCGGGAATTATCTGGTAAATCATCAAAATTCACATACATAATTTATAAATCATTTGCATTAGCAATTAATTCAGCAATATCCATAATTTCAATATTAGTTTCTTGACCTTTATTTTTTACTCCATCAGTCATCATGGTATTGCAAAATGGACAAGCTGCTGCTATAATATCTGGAAGAGTTTCTATGGCCTGTTCTGTTCTTTCTATATTGACTTCTTTATCACCACTCTCAGCATCCTTAAACATTTGTGCCCCACCAGCTCCACAGCATAAACCTTTTGACTTGCAGGATTTCATTTCAACTAATTCTGCATCTAATTTTTTAATGAGATCACGAGGGGCTTCATAAACTTTATTAGCACGACCTAAATAACAAGGGTCATGATAGGTTATTCTCTTTCCTTTGTAAGTCCCTCCTTCTATGCTTAAAACTCCTTCATTAATCAAATTTTTTAAGAATTGTGTATGATGAATAACCTCATAACTCCCTCCAAGTTCAGGGTATTCATTCTTTAGTGTATTAAAGCAATGGGGACATGTAGTAACAATTTTATTTACTCCATATTGATCCATAGTTGTTATATTCTGCATTGCTTGCATTTGAAACAAAAATTCATTGCCTGAACGTTTAGCTGGATCGCCAGTGCATGATTCTTCGGTTCCTAATACCGCGAAACTTGTTTGGGTTTGATTTAAAATTTTGACAAATGCTTTTGTGATTTTTTTTGCTCTATCATCAAAACTACCCGCACAACCAACCCAAAAGAGGACCGATGCCTTTTTACCTTCAGCTGAAAGTTGAGCTAATGTGGGGACATTTAATTTCATAAAAAGTAAGATGTTTTAACATCTTCACATTAAAATAATATTAATATTTATTAAAAATAATCATAAAAAATGACACAGTGTCATTTTTTTGATATTCTTTAAAATTTCAAAAATCTATTGTTAAATAATTAACTACAGATTATGAATCAGGTTGACCATCATCAAAAACTTCAATCGTCACCTCTTTTTCTATTAAGTCAGTAAACTTTCCATTATAACGGGTAGCTTTAACCAAATGATTATCTATCCAATGATAATTTCCCCCTCGAGGTTTTCCCATTACCAAACTATGATATTTAAAACCATTATTTTTTAACCAGTTCTCAGTAACTGTTCTGTGGGCTTCAACACGAGAAGTGAAAAAACATATTAAATGGCCTTCTTCATACCATTTGTTTAATGTCTTTAAAGCATCAGGATACAACTTTGCAGTTGACATGCGTTCCGGTTCTTCATTTGGAATATCATCACAGATAGTTCCATCAATATCGATTAAATAGTTCTTGATACCGTCAGGAAGTACTGGACTGATTAATTCTCCATCTTCAACTTTTTTATGTAAATAGTTTTCAGCTTCTTGTCTATGCATAATAATTTATTTTAATTACTCTTCATTTGCCCATTGCAAACGATCTTGGTTACTAAAAGGCCATGGAGCACCATTATTTTCAATATTTGCCATCATGGAGTTGAGCTCGATTGGAGCTGCTGATTTTTCTAACGTAAGATATTGACGCATCTCCATAATAATTGATAATGGATCGATTTCTATAGGACATGCTTCAACACAAGCATTACATGATGTGCATGCCCAAAGCTCCTCTGGTTTAATATAGTCGTTTAGTAATTGTTTCCCATCAGAAATAAATTTACCGCCATTTTTATTAATATTTTCACCTACTTCTTCTAAACGATCACGAGTTTTCATCATGATAGCTCTTGGAGATAATTTTTTTCCTGTAATGTTAGCTGGGCATTCGCTGCTGCATCTTCCACACTCTGTACATGAATAGGAATTCATTAATTGCACCCAACTTAAATCAAAAACATCTGTAGCACCAAATTTATCAGGAATAGTTAAGAAGGATTCCGGTGTTGATACTTGTGGATTAAGCATAAGCTGAACTTCAGATTTAATATGAGGATTAACTCTAAATTTTCCTTTGATTTCAAGATTTGCAAAATATGTATTAGGAAAAGCCAAAAGTATATGTAAATGTTTGGAGTAATAGAGATAATTTAAAAAGGCAAATATTCCGATAATATGAAGCCACCAAAAGCTTCTTTCCAAAATTATCAGTGTCTCCAATTTAAATTCTTCAAATAAGGGTGTTAAAAATTGTGAAACTGGAAAGCTTCCAGCTTTAATATAGCTTTCGGCTCCAAAATTTTGTAATAAACTATCTGTTGCATTCATTGATAGAAATAAAACCATTAAAATTACCTCAAAATACAAGATGTTATCAGCATCTTGCTTGGGCCAACCTTTCATTTCACTTTTCCAAAAACGTTTTATTTTTGATACATTCCTTCGAGTCCAAAAGAAAATAACAGCAACTAAAACAAGTAATGCGAAAATTTCAAACATGGCAATCAAGAAATTGTAAAGTGAACCTAGATAAGGAGCGAAAACGCGATGTGTTCCAAAAATTCCGTCTAAAAGAATTTCAAGCAATTCAATATTAATCAAAATAAAGCCAAAATAAACAACCAAATGGAGAATGCCAACAACGGGTCTGTTTATCATTTTTTTCTGACCGAAAGCCAGTAATAACATGTTTTTCATCCTTAGTTTGGGATAATCATTACGATCTAAATCTCTACCCAAACCAATATTTCTATGAATTCGTTTTAAGTTTCTTGTAAAAAAACCTACACTAAATATTAATAGGGTACAGAAAATCAAATTTGGCAAATAGGCCATCAAAACTTATTTATTGTCATTTTTATTCTCTTTTCTTCCAAAAATAGAAAAATGAACATAGCGTTTGGGGTTTTCTTTAAGATCAGATAGTAAAGCATCAAGTGCTTTGGAAGAATTTACAAGATTATCATATAATTTCTTGTCGTTAAGAATCATTCCAGCTGAACCTTCTCCAGAATCAAGACGACTGATGACGGATTTCAATCTTATTGAAGTCAATTCAAAGTTTTTAACTGTAGAATTTAGAGGCATTTGATTTAGTGAATCTGTAAGTTGACTCAAATTATTACTTACATCTACAAGGTTATTTAAAGTTTTATTTAAATTTTTTTCATTTGTCTCAACAATTCGACCCATAGTTGAAGATAAATCATTTATGTTTGATATTGTTGATGACAAACCTTCTAAGGCTGATTTAAGGTTTTTTTGAGTTTCAAAATTCATAACATTACTTACTCCAGCAAAAAGGGAATCAGCAGAGGTTAGCAATCCTTCGATTTTATCTTGCAACGGTGCAATTTGTTGATTAACTAATTCGGTTAAACCAGGCTTAATATCTGAAGGGAGAACATCCTGGTCTTTAACAACATTAGAGGGGTCATAAATTGGAAGAACAGCTATCGCTTTACCTCCAATTAATCCTGCCTCGTAAAGTTGAGCGGTACTTTGATTAGAAAAGGTCAAATCTTCTCTTAGGCTAAAGGTGACCTTTATTTTATCATAGTTTTCATCAAAATCTATTTTTTTTACTTTACCTACATTTAAACCACTAATTGTAATATTTGCACCTACCACAAGACCTTCAATATCATCGTAAAGAGCGTGAACTATTTTTTCATTATTTAAGAGTGAGGTTCCCTTAAGAAAACTAAAACCAAAAATAAATATTGTAATGCAGCTAAGTATTAAGATTGCTGTTTTTACTTCACGGCTCAAATTCAAAACTTTTTGTTTAGATAGTGAAACAAATTTAAAAATAATTTCTTTACTAACATCATTTTAACCGATTGACTGCATCAGTAATTGAGATTTTTTTGTCACCATCAAATGCTACAATAAAAGCATTAGCATAACCCTTATTTTTTGCTTCTTCTAACTTTTTTTTTGCATTTTCAATCGTAAAACTTTTAACCGTGTAATATCTATAGAGTTTTTCAGATTTTATGCGCCAAATATCTTTTAACCCTTTAAAATTGTATGATTTTAGATTTATTTTTCTTCTACTGGCAGAAATCTGAACCGCAAAATATATATCATTTCGATTTAAATTTGATATTGATTTATCTATGGTTATTTGAGTTTTAGCCTCAGTTTCAAAACTTGCTGCTCTATTATTTTTATAGCTTATAATTGCTTTAGCAATTGCACTAGCCATTTTTACTTGACCCGCTGATGAATTCAAATAAGCACCTTCCGAGCGATTAGTTAAAAAACCTGTTTCTACTAGCACGCTTGGCATATAGGTATACTTCAAAACAATAAATCCTGCTTGCTTTACAGTGCGGTCTTTTCGATTAAGATTTTCAACAAAACTTTTTTGAATTGTACTTGCTAAATTTATACTTTGGTCTAAATATGTTTGTTGCATCAATATTAAGCTAATAACAGATTCAGGATCATTGGGATTGAAACCATCATAATTTTTTTCATAATCCTCTTCCAAAAAAATTACAGAATTTTCTTTTTGAGCTACTTTAAAATTCCTTTCATTTTCATGAAGCCCTAAAACAAATGTACCAGCCCCGAATGCCTTTGAAGAGGTAAACGCATCACAATGTATTGAAACAAAAAGATCAGCATCAGCTTTATTAGCTATTCTAGCCCTTTGAATCAAATCAACAAAAACATCTGTTTTACGAGTGTAAATAATTTTAAAACCCCTTGTTTTTTCGAGTGTTTTACCAATCTTGAGTGCTATGCTTAATGCAATATTTTTTTCATAATATCCATTTCCCCTATTCCCAGAATCATGTCCGCCATGTCCAGCGTCTAGAACTACAACAAATGGTTTTACTTGAGATTGAATCTTATTTGTTCCAAATAATATAAAGAGAATAGGAAAGACTAAAAAAACTATTTTGTTTAAGTTTTGATAAGCAAGAGAATAAGGAGAAAAATCTTGATGCATCCTTAAAATTATCATTAATTTTGATAGTTTAAACCGAATACATCAAAATTACGGGTTTATCGATTTGCAAACAAAGTTTTATCATATTGCTTCTTTTATATTTTTCATGAGTACGGTATTTACCGGCTATGGTCAAGAAAATATAAAAGTTATTTCACAAGAAAATTTATTAGATAGTATTTCAACTAAACCAAAAAAACCTTTACTCTTAGCAAAAGTAAAGTATACCGCTAAAGATTGTGTAAGGATAAATCGAAAGGAAAACAAACTTATACTTTATAATGAGGCAGAATTGTATTATCAAGATATTGAACTTCGTGCTGGAATCATAATTTTAGACTACAAAACTAATGAGGTAAATGCTGGGAGAATTGAAATTGACTCTGCTTTGGTTCAATATCCCTATTTTAAACAAGCTGAAAACGAAATATATCCTGACTCGATTAGATTTAATTTTGACACTCAAAAAGCGTTGATCTGGAATTCTAAATCAGCACAAAATGATATGGATGTTTTTGCTGCTTTAACAAAAAAAGAAAATGATTCGGTCTATTATATCAAAGATGCTCGTGTAAGTACCGCTGGAAAATTAGTTGGAGGTGAGGATGAAGGAGGAATTGACTATTATTTCAAAGTAAGAAAAGGGAAGATAACACCAGGTGGAAAAATAATTACAGGGCCAACAAATATGTTTATTGCTGATGTTCCAACTCCTATTGGCATTCCATTTGCTTTTTTCCCATCTACACAAAGCAAAGAATCCGGTTTTATTATTCCGTCTGTTAATCAGAGTAATCGAAGAGGATACTCAATTCAAAATGGCGGTTATTATTTAGCTTTATCTGATTATTTTGATTTGGGACTAATTGCCGATTACTACACTAATGGTAGTTATGGTTTTCGAGGTGATTCAAAATACAGGGTGCGCTATAAGTTTAATGGAAGTTTTAGTTTTCGATATGAAAATCTAATCGATGAAGAAAGAGGATTACCTGATTATTCAAAGTCCACCGTTTTTAATGTTCGATGGAACCATTCAAAGGATGCTAAATCCAGTCCAAATTCAACTTTTTCAGCATCTGTTAACTTTGGAAGCAGTGACTATTATCGTCAATCAGTTAACCAATTGAATTCATCTAACTTCCTAAACAATAACTTAAGCTCTTCAATTTCATATTCAAAATCTTTTCCTGAGTACCCACGAGTAAATATTTCATTGACAACGGCAATGTCACAAAACTCACAATCAAAAGCAGTAAATCTTACTTTACCTACTTTCCAAGCATCAATGGAGAGAATTTTCCCTTTTGCCCCAAAAACAGGAGCAAAAAAAGGTTTCTTTCAAAATATTAACTTTCAATATAACGGAAGAGCTGAAAATAGAATTATTACAACTGAAGATGCACTTTTTGGACCTAGAATGTTTGAAAATGCTAAATCTGGAATGAAACATAGTATTCCATTGAGCACCAATTTTAAACTTTTAAAGTATCTAAGTTTTACTACCTCAGCTAATTATGAAGAAGTATGGACACAAAATACAATTAAATACAATGATTATAACCTTGAAACAAATATAACGAAAGTAGACACTATTGGTCAAATAGGGGCCTTTAGACAATATAATCTTGGAGTTTCTTTGGGAACAACAATTTACGGGACAGTTAACTTTGGAGAAGACAAAAAAATTCAATCAATTCGTCATACTGTTCGCCCAAGTATTAGTTATTCAAATCGTCCTAGCTTCGAGCAGTATTATGATACATATATTGCTGATGCTGATGGAAATACAAAAGAATATACTAGATTTCAAAGTAGTCTATTCGGTCTTCCTGGTAGAAATATAGCAAATAATATGTCGATAAATTTAGGAAATAATTTTGAGGCAAAAGTCCGTGATAAAGACACAGCTGCAACGGAAGCTAAAAAAATTATTTTATTGAATAACCTTAATCTTAGCACCTCGCATAACTTCGCTGCAGATTCACTTAGATGGAGTCCAGTAAGAATGAGCACAGGTTTATCTCTTTTACAAAATAAAATGGATATTAATTTGGGTGCTACATTAGACCCTTATGCGCTTAATGAAAATAAAACAAGAATCAATAGCTATAATATTGTCAACGGTGGAGGGCTATTGAGGCTTACAAGTGCAAATATAAATATGGGTTACTCTATATCTAGTTCTGAATTTGGATCTGAAAAAGAAGGTGAAGATGATGTCATAGAAGAAAATAATGAACTAAATCAAATGGAATCTACCTCAAGTGGTGGTCGAGAAGATGATTTGTTCGGTAGAGCTGAAGATTTTTCAGATAGAAGATTAAATACAGATAATGATAACCCTGTTCCAAAATATCCCAGCTACAGAACAAAAATACCATGGGATTTAAAATTTGCTTATTCGCTTACTTACAACAATTCCAGAGGTCAAAGAGACTTCTCTAATAATTCCCTAATGTTCTCTGGAAATATTGAATTAACACCTAAATGGAAAGTTGGACTATCGTCAGGATATGATTTCAAAGGAAAAGGCTTTACATATACACAGCTTAGATTTAATAGAGATCTTAACAGTTGGCGTTTAAACTTTAGCTGGGTACCTTTTAGCGAAAGAGCTTCATGGAACTTTTTCATTGGAATAAAATCTGGTTTATTAAGTGATATTAAATATGAAAAACAAAGTGAACCCAATAGAAGCTACTAGTTAACTTTTTATATGTAACTTTAAATAAATAAGCAACTGTGAAAAAAGAAATAATTACAACTTTAAACGCCCCGTCACCTATTGGGCCCTACAACCAAGCAGTAAAAGCTGGCAACACACTTTACATATCAGGTCAAATTCCATTAATTCCTTCAACTATGGAGTTGTTAAGTGGTTCTATTAAAGAAGAAGCCCAATTAGTAATGGAACATCTTCAGTCAATCTTAGATGCAGCAGGCATGACTTTTAAACATGTTGTTAAAAGCACCATTTATTTAGATGACATGAATAATTTTGGTGAAGTTAATCAACTATATGGAACTTATTTTGATAATGACACTGCTCCTGCAAGAGAAACAGTTGCAGTAAAAACTTTACCAAAGTCAGTTAGGATTGAAATTTCTATGATTGCTGTAAAGTAAGTTAACCTTATTTGTTCTTTTCAATAAGCTTTTTGTGAAACTTTACTAATTCTTCTATGGGTCTTTTTACGATTCTCCCCATTGATAAGCCTTTTGTACTCAAAGCACTTTTAATTTCGTCTTCTAAAAAAAATGAAATAGAACCTATGAAATGAATTGGCACTTCCTTCGCATTATCAAACTGTAAAATTTGATGGTTTATAAATCTATCTAGTCCATTATTAATTATTTCTTGGAAAAGAGAATTCTCCTTATTTTTTATCAAAAACCTTGAAAAGGTTGCTAAATAAGCATTTGGATTCTCTTTACGGTAAAGATTTTCTTTAATTGTGTCTGGAGTGAGATCGTATTCCTTTTCAAAATCTAAAGCTAATTCCTTTGGCATTGTATTAAAGTAATAACTTCTTATCAATTGTTTGCCAAAAAAGTTTCCACTAGCTTCATCCATTAAAACATAACCCAAGGAATCGACGCGCTGATCAATTTCTTTACCATCAAAATAAGTACAATTAGATCCTGTTCCTAATATGCAAATAATTGATTTCTCATTAAGTTTTGAGGTAGCGTATACTGCAGCATAAGTATCTTCCTTAATTATTATTTCACAGTTAGTAAATATCTCTTCAAATACTTTCCTAATTCTTAATTGTGGGGATTTTACACCACATCCAGCTCCATAAAAATAAAGATTAGTAACATTATCTCTATTCTGATAAAGGTCAAAATTGTTTACTATTCTTTCTTTTAAAATTTCGCTTGAAAGTACCTGAGGGTTTAGCCCCAAGGTTTGAGTAGAAAATAAAATCTTTCCTGCATTATCAACCGCTATCCAGTCGGTCTTTGTAGATCCACTATCTACTACTAAAATCATCAGTAATTAAATTTATAATTGATTAATATGTTTTGCTAAGTCAATCAGTTTATTTGAATATCCGCATTCATTGTCATACCAAGAAATAATTTTGAAAAATTTTGGATTCAACTCCATCCCTGCTCCTGCATCAAAGATTGATGTTCGAATATCTCCTACAAAATCTTGGGAAACAACTGGCTCTTCGGTGTAACCTAATATATTTTTTAGGTCAGTCTCTGAATGCTTACTCATCACACTTTTAATTTCCTCATAAGAAGTTTGCTTAGAAAGTTTAACCGTTAGATCAACTACCGAAACATTAGCTGTTGGAACACGAAATGCCATGCCTGTCAGCTTACCTTGTAAAGCAGGTATAACTTTAGTAACTGCCTTTGCAGCTCCAGTAGAAGCGGGCATTATATTAAGCAACGAACTTCTTCCTCCTCTGAAGTCTTTCTTAGATGGACCATCAACAGTAAATTGTGTTGCAGTCGTAGCGTGAACAGTGGTCATTAGACCTTCTTCTATTGTAAAATGATCATGCAAAACTTTGGCTATTGGAGCTAAACAATTTGTGGTACAAGATGCATTTGATACTATTTTTTGATTACCTGAAGCTTCATCATGATTAACGCCCATAACAAACATTGGGGCATCAGCAGAGGGAGCGGAAATTACAACTTTCTTTGATCCTCCGTCAATATGAAGCTGAGCTTTTTCAAGGGTTGTAAATATTCCTGTACATTCAGCCACAACATCAGTGTCAAAATCACCCCAACCGATATCAACCGGATTTCTTTCAGCAGAAATACGAACAGATTTACCATCAACTATCAAATTATTTCCTTTCACTTCCACTGTTCCGTCATATTTTCCATGAACAGAATCATACTTCAAGAGATAAGCTAAGTGATTAATGTCTAATAAATCATTGATTCCCACAACAGTAATGTCGTTTTGTTTAATTGCAGATCGAAAAACAAGTCTGCCTATTCTACCAAATCCATTAATTCCAATTCTAATTGCCATTTTGTATCTAAGTTTTGATTTAATATTTATTTAAATTGAGAGTATATCAGAAACCCTAATTAAATTTTTATTTATTTCTGACTTTCCTTTAATCGCTTTGTTTAATGAAGTTAATATCATATCGTCCTCTTTTATACCTACCATTACATTTGATTTACCTTTGAGTAAGGACTCTACAGCATAGACACCCATTCTTGATGCGAGTACTCGGTCAAAACAACTGGGGCTCCCACCACGTTGTATATGTCCTAAAACAGAAACACGAACTTCGTAGTGGGGCATATTTTTTTCAACGTATTCAGCAATTTCAAATACGTTCTTGCCTGTTTTACCACCTTCAGCTATTACAACGATACTTGATGATTTTCCTGATTTTTCACTTCGTTCTAAAGACTCTAGCAAACGATTTAAACCCATATTTTCTTCAGGAATCAAAATTTCTTCAGCTCCAGCACCAATTCCAGTATTTAATGCAAGATGTCCTGCATCTCTTCCCATTACTTCAACAAAGAATAGGCGATTATGAGAAATAGCTGTGTCACGAATTTTATCTATTGCATCTATAACGGTATTTAATGCTGTATCATAACCGATGGTGTGTGAAGTTCCAAATATGTCATTATCTATAGTTCCTGGAATACCAACAACAGGAATATTAAATTCAGATTGAAATATCATTGCACCTGTAAAAGAGCCATCTCCACCTATAACAACTAAAGCTTGAATTTTATTTTTTTTAATACTTTCAAAAGCTTTTTGTCTCCCTTCTTTTGTTCTAAATTCTAAACATCGAGCTGATTTTAAAACTGTTCCCCCTTTGTTTATAATATTATTAACACTTCTTGGATTCATTGGTTTTGTGTTATCCTCAATCAGTCCTTGATAACCCTTTAAGAACGCAATACAATCAACTTTATAAAATGCACAAGTGCGAACTACAGCTCTAACTGCAGCATTCATACCTGGAGCGTCTCCTCCTGAGGTAAGAACTCCTACACGCATAATATTACTTTTCATTAAATATATTTCGCTGCAAATTTAAATATTAAATTCATTGTATAACAATCAACAAGGTGGTTATTTTACAAATAATCACTCATATAATTTGTTTAGTTCTTTTTAATAAATTTAACTATTTCGCTGTTTTTATTTTCATGAGATTCTATTTGCTCAATTGATTCACTTTTATTTGAAACTATTTTTTGAATCATATCTTTAAATGTGTTAAAATCAACATCATAAGAAATTCCAACACCTTGAGTATATCCTAATTCGTCTCCTATGTAGCGAAATTCATTTTCTTTATTAAAAACTTTAGCTCTAAGTGAACCCTCGTCGTTTAAAATAAAATCAATTTGAACATTACCTACAATTAGAGTTTGCTCTAAACCTCCAACAGGAACACCTATTTTACCATTTAATAATATTTTATCACTGATTTTAGTAGAAAGTGTAAAGCCTAGGCGATCTTCTGTTGCTATATCTAAAAGTGCACTTTTATCTCCCTGAAGGTAGTCAATCCCTACCTTTAGTTTATCTCCTTCCTCACTTATCAAATTACTAACAATATCAGATGCCTTTTGATATAGATTATTTGTAATCCCCTGCATAGAAACACTGACTTCATTAATAAAAATACCTTGTGATAGAAGAGAAATAGCTTGTAATTGACTTCTTTGAGGATCAGATAATCTATAATTTATTTCAGACGCAACAGTACCACTAGTATTTGGAAAATCAATTTCAAAAATAGGGTCGTCGGGTTTAAGTAAATTACCCTGAAGTCTAATTAACACTTCGGTTGGTATATTTTTATTAAAATTAGGATTATCAAGTAATAAAGCAGGATTTGCTCCTCCAGGAACATCATAAACAGCCTCAAGAGACATTTGAGCCTCTAGTGGATTTCCCTCCCAAACTATTGAACCTCCTGGTTTTAAATTAAATTTCTTGTCTATAACTCCTAGATTTTTAAAATTATAAATACCGTCATCTGTTATAAAATCACCCCACATATTAAACTTACCTTTAGTATTTACCTCCATTAATAAATTTCCAGTACCTCTACCACTCAGTGAACTTCCCGTCTCTTTATCGATTACAATTTCAACAGTTGCTTTATCATTAACATCTAATTCAAAATCTAACTCCAAACCCTTAATTTCATTTAAAACTTTGTCCTTTTCTTTATTCTTAAAATCAGATCTTGATTTCTTATTTATAAAATTTACAAATGACGTGTCCGATAAACCATAACTTTCTGCCCAAGGAATTTTAATAGATGTCCCTTTTTCAGTGTTCCCTTTTAATGATATTTTTAAATTTTTTGTTGGCCCATAAAGAATAACAGAACCGTCAAGATATCCTTGTCCAAAAAATAATGCCTCTGGTTTTTGTCTTGTATTAAGTAATAACATCCTATTTGAATTAATAGTCAAGTTTGCTAACCAGTTGGAAAAATTTGTATGCGAAAAATTACCATTAACTAATGCAGATGTATACTCCTCTCTATCAATAAGAATTGCAGATTTAAAAATAAAACTTTTATCTTCCAAAGTTACATTTGTAGGTTCAATATCATATTTAAGATTAAGGAAAGGAACTGAAAACCCACCATTAACTAATTTTAAATTACCATTGTGTTTGATGTTCGACAAAGAGCCCAAAAGCGTTACTGAGCCTCCAACGTTACCTCGTATATCATTCAAAGATTTTTTCCCTAGTGGTGATAAAAAAGATATATCAAAGTCATTAAAATCTAAATTAAAATTTAATCTTGGATCTTCTAATCCTTGCCAAAGCCCTTTCACCTCAATATTTCTTGATAAATCTTTTAATAAATTTAGATTGGCCACGTAAGTATTCAATTTTGTATTTCCTGAAGATGTAAAATTTAAATCTCCCAAATGATGGTTATTGATATTTAAACTTTTAATATTAGATTCAATATCTAGTTTATTTTTTAATATTGAGCGAACTATGTTTGCCTTTAAATCTAAATTGCCAGCTATCTTAAAGGTGGGTATTATTGGTAGAATATTTTCTATTGATACATTTTTTAAATCTAATTTCAGATCAAAAACATTGGGGTTTAAGTAACTTCCAGACATTGAAAGTGATTGGTTTTCTGAAAAAGCAGTAAGAGAATTTAAAAATACCTCCTCAAAATTTTGTGATAAACTGATCTTTTGATTATCCAAATCTTTTGGGTTAATTGTCCATGATTTCATCCCAATTGGTATTGTAGATTTTTTAATGCCAAAGTGTGAGAGTCCATTTTTATTATTTGTATGGTAAAAATCGATATTAAATAATGATTTTGAAAAATTAGCTCCCTGGAATTCTGAATGAAAAAAAAGTGTATCATTTTCTTTAACACTAGTTAAATTTAAATTATTTCCATTGAAGAACTTATTAGAAATATTAGTTACACTTAGATAAGAGTTTTGCGACGGATTTTTGGTATCAAACTCAAAATGAAGATTTTCAAGCTGGATTTGTTTATATTTTATTAAAGGTGCATTTATAACAAATTTAGCGATTGAATCATTTGAATTTATGTTGCCATTTAAAACCACATTATTGATTGTCGAGAAATTAGGATATAATGTATTCAACAATTTTTTATAAATATTTAGATTAAATTTTATATTATGATTTTTTGGCGCCTGTATTTTTGGAAAAAAAGGGTATATCTCATGAAAAGTACTTTTAAATAAAGAACTTAACTGAGAAATATTAAATTCTCCAGATAACTCTCCTGAAATACAATCAGTATTTTCTATCCTAAGATGGTTTTTGTCATTTTCAGATTTAAGTGTAATTGATAAGGGATTAAGAATCTCAGACTGAATTTCATTTTCTATAGAGGCTGACGAAATATTAATAACACCAACTAAACTATCAATACTTTTCCCTTTAATATTAGATGAGATAATTCCCTTAAATTCTTTTTTTTGAGCCCCCAAATTAAAACCTATTGAATTCAAATCTAAACGTTCAATATTAGCAAGTACTGTAGTTTGTGGAGTTTTTAGATTATAATTATATAAAGCATCACTTTTTAATTTTATAACTTCAGAATTTATACTTAATGTGTTTCTTAGTTGATTATCGTCAATTCTACCCTGCATGCTAATACCATAAAGACTCATATCCCTATATGAAATGCTTGAACCATTAGTTTCCCAGGAAAATATTGGTTTTTTATTGTTTGATAAATCACCTTTTATAGATAATCTAGCTCCCAATTCTAAATCCATGTTTTTTGAAATCAAACCTGATAAATCTAAATTAATTAGGCTTATATTTAATGAAAAGGTTTTATCTGATTTTTTTGGTTCAAAAATCCCATTCCCGATAATCCCATTCAATGAAAAATTACCCCAAGAATTTTTTGATTCGATATCTAAGTCTATCGTTTCATTTGAAATTGAGCTTATTCCATTAATCTTAATTTCTGATAAATCGCTTAGCTGATGTTTTATATTATCTGGAATGAATGATATTGAATCAAGTCGTTGGGTATTAATTTGTAAAGAGTCTATTAAAAAATCTAATCTTAAACTATTTGGATCAAAAATATTTTTTGATTCTATACCACCATAATAATCTATAATTGAATTTGAAATTTTAAGATTGCTAAACTCTAAAGCTGAAAACTCTCCTCTAGAGTTAAATGAAGCACTTAATGGTGGAAAACTTTCGAATTTTTTATTTTTTGGAAATAACGCTGAAATATCCAAATTGCTTTCTAATACCTCCATATCAATGGACCCCAAAGAAATAAAGTTTCTTAGACTTCTATTTTTTCCTAGTAATTTTAAATTTCCATTTAAATTATTAGAGCCATATTTGAAATCTAAGTTTCTTAAGTAAAGGTCTCCAGGCTTATAATTTAGTAGGGTTTTTATTTCAAATAATCCTGATTTATTATCGTGTATCTCTCCTTCGAATTCTTCTATCTTAACATCCAGACCATTATTTATATAGCTTAAATCTTTTGCAATAATAGATAATGAATCTAGGTAAATAACAGGTTGTTTGTCTTTTATTTCGTCCCTATAAATAAAAGTAGCTTCTTTTAGGTCGATTGAACTAATTTTAAAAAGAACTTTACTTCTGTTGCTGGAGTCTCTTTTAAATTTATCAAGCAGAATTTTTAAGGAATGTGTCTCCTCTCCTTTATATTTTTTTAAATTTAAAAAAAGACCTTCAGCATTAAAATTAAATATTTCAAAATGATTTCCATCTAAACGCTTTAAGTCAAGTAAAGATGTTTCTATAGCTTTCACATACAATAGGGTGTCTTTATGGTGGTCTTCTAAATAAAATTTTTTAAACTTTAATTTTCCATTCCACCCCAGCTCAATATCTTGAAAAGATATATTTTGTTGGGTAAAATCAGTGAAGTCTTCAGTGAGCGTATTTACGATTCTGGTTTGAACATAAGAAGTTGATATTAAAACCAAAAAAAACGAGCCCTGTAAATAAAGAACTTGCTGCTAGGATCAACGGGATTTTATACTTCTTTTTAATGCTAATCGTTTATTTTTGTAACGTTATTTAAAACTCAATGTTGCGTAGAAATAATTTTATCCTTGCAATTGAAACGTCTTGTGATGATACTGCGGCCTCGGTATTGAAAGATCGAAAAGTATTATCTAATTGCATTGCTGATCAAAATTTGATTCACAAGGCTTATGGTGGTATAGTTCCAGAACTTGCCTCACGAGCACATCAATCTAAAATCATTCCTGTAGTTTCACAAGCATTGAATGAAGCAAATATCGATAAAAAAGAGTTAACTGCAATCGCATATACACAAGGACCAGGATTATTGGGCTCATTGCTTGTTGGAAGTTCATTTGCAAAATCCCTTTCCATAGCACTTGGACTTCCATTAATCCCCATAAATCACATGCAAGGACACCTTCTTGTTCATTTCATTGAAGATAAAAATATTAAAGTTCCAGTATTTCCATTTTTAGGAGTCACTCTTTCTGGTGGACACACACAGATTGTTATAGTTAAAAAATATTTTGAAATGGAGCTAATAGGAACAACACTTGATGACGCTATTGGAGAAGCTTTTGATAAATGTGGCAAACAACTGGAACTGGATTATCCAGCTGGTGAACAAATTGATAGATTAGCTCAAAATGGTAATCCTCTGCGCTTTGATTTCCCAATTACAAGACTTAAAAACTATGATGTAAGTTATAGTGGAATTAAAACTGCATTTACAAATTTTTTAAAAAAACAAAAAGATTCAACATTTATTACTAAAAATTTAAATGATCTTTGTGCTAGTTTACAGTATAGTTTAGTCCAAATTATTCTAAATAAAATTCAAGAAGCGGCTCAAGATTACAATATTAAGCAAGTTGTTATTGGCGGTGGAGTTGCAGCAAATTCAGAAATTCGAATACAATTGAAAAATAAGGCTAAATCTGAAGGTTGGGAAGTATTTATTCCACCACAACATTTAACTACTGATAATGCAGCAATGATTGGCATAGCAAGTTATTTTAAAATTCAAAAAAACAATTACGGGAATATATCAGATAGCTCAATGTCAAGATTAAAAATATAGGAATGCTCTTATTCTACGATTCTCAAATTAAAATTGAAACGCAAAATCATCTTTTCAATCGATCAGATAGCAAACATCTAATTAAAGTACTGAGAAAAAAACAAGGATCTGAAATTAAGATTACGGATGGAAAAGGGATAGAATGGACAGGTATAGTAACTTTTTTAAATCAACAAAAAGTACTTGTTGAAAAAATTGACGCAATTAAACATAAATTACCAAAAAAACTAATTCACTTAGCAATTGCCCCAACAAAAAGCAATGAAAGAATGGAATGGTTAGTTGAAAAACTAACCGAATTAGGAATTGCATCAATTACTCCAATAATTTGTACACATTCTGAAAGAAAGGTTATTAAAATTGAAAGACTAACAAAAATCGCAATTTCTGCCCTTAAACAGTCAAATCAATTTTTTCTTCCAGAAATAAAACCTGTTATTTCTTTTAAAAATTATATCCAAGCTTTAAAAAATAAAGCTATTATAGCACATTGTCATCCAACTCAGAAAATAAATTTGTCTAAGTATATAATTCCAGAAAATGAAATTAGTCTTTGTGTTGGACCTGAAGGAGATTTCAGCACCGAAGAGATCAAATTAGCCACTTTATCAGGAATTACACCAGTGAGTTTGGGCAAGCAAAGGTTTAGAACCGAAACTGCTGGCATTTTTGGTTGTCATAGCATTTCTGTAAATTATCAAAAAATTTAAAGTTTCCTATCTTTATCCAATGAACGCAAAAGAAATTGCAAAAGGAATTTTTTGGGCAGCTCTTAAGATTACAGGACTATTCATAATCGGATGGTTACTTTTTCAGCTAAAAACACTTTTGATTTATTTACTTATTGCTGGAATTATTAGTTTAATTGGACGACCAATAAACCAATTTTTAACTCAACGTTTAAAGATGCGAAATGTTTTTGCTACGGTTATTTCCATCACATTTTTATTGGGCCTGTTAATTAGTCTTTTTTCTCTTTTTGTGCCTCTTTTAATTAAGCAAGGTAACAACCTATCATTGCTAGAGGTAGATTTATTGAAGGTTAATATAGAAACTTTAGTTGAAGAAATAAGTGTTTATTTTCAATTAGACAATAGTTTTTGGCAACAACAAATTTCTGTTGACAATCTATTTCAAAATGTAAATTTTGGTTTACTACCTGAGTTATTGAATCAAACTTTAGAATTACTTGGAGGTTTCACTGTTGGACTTTTTGCTGTGGTTTTTATTCTTTTCTTTTTCTTGAAGGATAGTCATCTTCAAAAAAGTATCATCCTAGCATTGGTAAATGATAAAATTACAGATCGCGTTGAGAAATCAATCGAAAAGACTAAAAATCTACTTTCAAGATATTTTTTGGGTTTATTATTACAGATAAGTATCCTTCTTGTTATATATAGCACTGTATTGGCATTATTCAATGTTGAAAATGCATTTATCATAGCCTTTCTTTGTGCATTATTAAATTTAATTCCATATCTCGGTCCTATAGTGGGTGCAATATTAATGATGCTTTTAACAATGAGTAGTTTTATCGGTTCAGATTTCAGTTCAGTAATAATCCCAAAAACATTATATGTGATGATTGGTTTTTTAATAGGACAAATAATTGATAACTTCATTAGTCAACCTTTTATATTTTCCAATAGTGTAAAGTCTCATCCATTAGAGATATTTATCGTAATACTAGCATCAGGGACACTTATAGGACCTGTCGGTATGATTATAGCAATACCACTTTACACAACTCTAAAGGTGATTGCACAAGAATTTCTTTCAGAAAATAAAATTGTAAAATCACTTACTAAAAACTTTTAAAATGAATAAAATTCTTTTTAGCTTACTTTTTATTATTTGTTTTGTTTTAAACGTAAATAGTCAAAAACTTACAAAAATTGAACTTAAAATTATTGAGAAGGTCAAAGCTACTCATGAAGAAAGTATTGACTTTTTAGAAAAAGTAGTAAACATTAATAGTGGTTCACTGAATCCAAAGGGAGTTCGTAAAGTAGGGAATGTTTTTAGTAATGCATTTGATGATATTGGTTTTGACACCCGCTGGATTGACATGCCAAAAGAGATGAATCGCGCAGGCCATTTATTCGCCTCCATAAAAGGTAAAAAAGGTAAAAAATTACTTTTAATTGGTCATTTAGATACTGTCTTTGAAGAAAATAGTCCTTTTCAAAGCTTCATACGTCAAGATAGTATTGCTTTCGGACCAGGTGCTAACGATATGAAAGGTGGAAATGTGGTTATCCTTTATGCATTAAAAGCTTTAAATGAATTAAATTTATTAAGAAATGCTTCAATAACTATCGCATTTATTGGTGATGAAGAAAGTACAGGAAAACCACTTTCAATTTCCCGAAAGGATCTAATTGAAGCTGGGAAAGAAGCTGATATTGCTTTAGGTTATGAAAATGCATCTGGATTTGACTATGCAACAATCGCGAGAAGAGGGGCATCAGGTTGGACTGTTGAAACACAAGGAGTACGTGCTCATTCTTCAAGTATTTTTAATGAACAAGTTGGAGCTGGTGCAATTTTTGAGATGAGCAGAATTCTTAATTCATTCTATGAAGAGGTTCGTGGTGAGGAGTATCTAACATTCAATCCCGGAACTTTACTGGGCGGAACTTTTGTTAACTACAATATGAAAAAAAGCAGTGGTGAAGTTTTTGGGAAGTCAAATGTAGTAGCTCAAAAAGCAATAGTTAGTGGAGGGTTGCGTTTTATTTCAGAAGAACAAAAAGAGAATACTAGATCTAAAATGCGAAAGATTGTTGCTCAAAACCTCCCCCAGACTACTGCAAGTATAAGCTTTAATGATAGGTACCCAGCTATGAAGCCAACTGAGGGTAATTTAGCATTATTAGCTGAATTAGATCAGGTTAGCAAGGATTTAGGACAAGGAGGTGTAAAACCATATGATCCACTAAAGCGTGGCGCAGCAGATATATCTTTTGTTGCAGACTTTACTGATGGTATTGACGGTCTGGGAACTATGGGAGATGGCGCACATACTCCTCAAGAAACAGTAAATTTGAATACAATGAATGCATTGATTCAAAGAAGTGCAATTTTAATTTATAGACTTACTCGTTGAATTAGCTTTTAACCATAATCAAAAGGCTTATTCTTAAAAATATTTTTTGTAATTCTTGTGCTGATTCTCAAGAGCAATTTTAAATTCATTAACTAGGAGATTAACTAGATCAGCCGTTGGCTTTACATCGTTTATAGATGTAACACCCTGACCCGCTGACCATATAGTTTTCCATGCTTGAGCTTCTGCCTTTGCGGCATCTAATTCACTTCCAAAATCAATTTTTTTTGTTTTACTCCAAAGTTCTTCAGTTATGCCCATGGCCTCAAGACTAGGCCTTAAAAAATTTGCATTCACTCCTGAAACAGCCGCTGTATATACAATATCTTCTGCCCTGCTATTAATAATCATTTCTTGATATTTAGGATCTGCCATACTCTCCTTAACGTTAATAAATCGAGTTCCCATGTATGCAAGATCTGCTCCCATTTGAAGAGCAGAAGCTATATCTTGTCCTGTGCTAATACACCCAGAAAGTAAAATAGTTTTTTTGAAAAAACTTTTTATCTCACTTATCAAAGCTATTGGGCTTAAAGCCCCTGCATGTCCACCAGCGCCAGCAGCTACAAGAATTAATCCATCAACTCCGGCTTCTGCTGCTTTTTCTGCATGTCGTTTTTTTATTACATCATGATAAACTAAACCTCCATAACCATGAACTGCGCTTACTAAGTCTGAAACAGCTCCTAATGAGGTAATAATTATAGGAACTTTATGTTTAATGCAAATTTCAAGATCAGGTTGAACGCGGGGATTAGTTGGATGTACAATTAAATTTACTCCAAAAGGTGCCGCCTTATTTCCTGTTTCTTTTTCAAACGAGTCTAACGCTTCTTTAATTTCAACAACCCATTCTTCGAATCCTTCAGTAGTTCGATGATTTAATGCCGGGAAAGTACCAACAATTCCGTTTTTACAACATTCTATAACAAGTTCTGGACCAGATATTAGAAACATAGGTGCTGCAACAGCTGGTAGTTTTAATTCATTCTCAAATGGTATGTTCATAATTTAATTTTTTAAAAGTAATGTCCATTCAAATTCAAAGGTAGATACAATATCACCATTTTGATCGATACCTTTTGATGTAAGCCAAATTGTTTGTGGCTCTTGAGTTTTAATAAGTGTGTTCATAGATTTTATTAGTTTTTGTTTTTCATCACATTCAAACAAAACTTTACCCCTTGCTTTTTTTGAAAAATTTGCACGATTGTTAAGAACCAACATTGAAACTTTACGTTTTGAATTATGGATAGCTTCCATAATAAGAACTCCAGTGGTCAATTCAGCTGCCATTCCCTGTACTGCCCAAAACATTGACTTGAAAGGATTTTGATTAATCCATCTGTGAACAACTTTTACTTGACAAGAGTTATCATCTATTTTAGTTACACGTATTCCAGACCACCAAACCGAAGGTAATTTAAAGAAATTAAAAGCATTTATTCTACTTGGTTTAAAATCCATTTTAATTTATAAATAGTGATGAAGGATCTAAATAATCTAGATCAAAGACATCTGCAACTTCTTTGTGAACAACTTTACCCCTAACAATGTTAAGACCTTTCCTTAATGCTTCATTTTGCAAGCAAGCTGTTTTCCAGCCATTATTTGCAAGCTCTAAGGCATAATTTAATGTTGCGTTTGTTAAAGCAGTAGTCGATGTGTTAGGAACTGCTCCAGGCATATTAGTGACTGCATAATGAATTATTCCTTGTTTGATCAGAACAGGATCGTCATGAGTAGTTGGTTCGCTAGTTTCAAAACAGCCACCCTGGTCAATAGCAACATCAACTAAAACTGTGCCGGGCATCATCTTATCTAGCATTTTTTTTGTAATAAGCTTAGGTGCCTTGGATCCAGGAATTAATACTGTACCTATAATCAAGTGAGATGTTTGAATTTCCTGTTCAAGTGTAAAAGGATTGGAATAAATTGGAGTTACGTTAGAAGGCATTGTAATTTCCAAATAACGTAAGCGATCTAGGTTAGTATCAAAAATAGTCACATTGGCTCCTAAACCAGCAGCCATTAGTGCAGCCTCAGTCCCTGCAATTCCTCCTCCTATAACCATAACATTAGCAGGTTTTACTCCAGCTACTCCTCCTAAAAGAATTCCAAAACCACCCTGAGGCTTTTCTAAAAATTTTGCCCCTTCTTGAGTAGCCATTCTTCCTGCTACCTCAGACATCGGAATTAATAAAGGTAGTTTTCCATTTTCTTCAACTGTTTCGTAAGCTAAACAAATAGATTTAGATTCGATCATTGCATTCGTTAATTTTTTACTTGATGCAAAATGAAAATATGTGAATAATAGTTGATTTGGTTTAATCAATGAATATTCTGATTCAACAGGTTCTTTTACTTTAATTATCATTTCAGCAAAATGATAAATATCTTCAATATTATCTTTAATAGTACATCCTACTTTTTGATAAGTTTTATCACTAAAACCACTCAACAAACCAGCATCTTTTTGAACATGTACTTCATGACCGCCTTGAATTAAGGATAAAGCTCCCGCAGGAGTTACACCTACCCTAGCCTCTTGAGGTTTGATTTCCTTAGGAATGCCTATTTTCATGAATTAAATTTTATCGAAGATATTAATTGTAAACTGTAATTTAATATTAATTACTGACTATAATAGCCTAATTTTATTTATTCCCTTTTCTGATATTTTTATCCTCTATTCCATCAAGCATTAGATTTGAAAAATAAGGTCCTTTTTCAGTCATTGTAATAAACATAAAATGATCAAATTCACCATATTCAACACCTCTTAATTTACTACTTCCTCCCATTGTCGCAAGAACAAAATAATCATTATTATTTCTTTCATACAACTTATAATTGTGATGATGACCTGTGAAAACACTGTGTTTTCTCCTTTAAGAAGATTTTCAACTTTTAACCAGTTTTTTCCACTCTCGCTAAGCCAAAGAGGTTGATGCATGAATACCATTGTCCATTCAACATTTGTATTTTTCTTTAGAATTTTTTCGACATACTTAACTTGTTCATCTCCTAGATCAGGATTTTTCAAAGCTGTATAGCCATGTTCTGAATTAAGACATATGAATAATACATTTTTATATAAAAAATGATAGTAATCTGTTCCGTATCTTTTAAACCACTCATTCTCCATTACTTCATTTGTGTAGTCATGGTTTCCTGCAACATAAAAAAAGGGCATTTCAAGATTTTTTACAAAAGAATTAAATTCCTTCCACTCATTTCGATTTTATTAAGATCCTTTGTGTAGCCATTAATCAGATCCCCAACACTAACAACAAAGGCTGGTTGCATTAGATTAATTTTTTTCTATCCCTTTTTCCCAAACACCTTTTCTTTCACCTCCAGTTCTATCAGTAACAACAACAAAATTAAATTTACCTTTGTGATCGTTTGCCCTTTCGTAAGTCCATGGTTTACTTTCTGAAGGAATTTTTTCTAGTTGCAATTTGTTTTGAGCATTAATTTTTATCGATAAAAGGACAAAAATCAAAAAGATTTTATTTTTCATTTTTATAAATTTTAAAGAGTTGAAAATTTCTTTACATCGTAAAATACAAAAAAACCCCTATTGTAGGGGTTTTGTTAGGGTAAGTGATCGCGATAGGATTCGAACCTATGACCGTCTGCTTAGAAGGCAGATGCTCTATCCAGCTGAGCTACGCGACCATTGTTACTTTTTAAAGTACTCCTCAAAAGTTTTGTAGGCTTTATTTTTAGCTAAACAATTGATATTTACATATAGATTTTTATAAAAGCTAAAAGTATGGCCTATTCAACATATTAAAGAACTGCGTCAAAAATAAAAAATTTACCTTAAACTCTAAGATGTTTACAGTCTAATCTGAATTTCAATTTAATAATTTGAAATCAATGCTTAGCAGTATTATTGCAGTATGTATTTAGATCATCATTAATAATTATACTTTTATTTTTATCAGATGAAAATTCAAATAATATTAAAATCATTTGCGCTGTTAATGATAGTTGGTGGTATAGCTACTATTTGGTTTGGTCTTTCAGCCCAACAATAAAACATTACTTAAAATGTTTTTAGTTTTTATGCTAATGCGTTCAATACGTATTTAACAAATCTTCCTATTTGACTAGGTTCTAGCCATCGAGTTACAATCACCATATTCTTATCAGGTATGATTACAATAAAATTACCTCCAAAGCCAGATGCATAATAAATATTCTCGGGGACCCCTTCCCAATAGCGAGTGGTTCCTTTTTTATTAAGCCACCACATATATCCATAATTTGTTTGAGCAGCGGAAGAACTGGTTGCTTTTTTGATCCATGATTTACTTATTAATTGGGTTCCTTTCCAGTTTCCTTCATTAAGAAAAAGTAGCCCAAAACGAGCATGATCTTCTGTATTTATAAAAATTCCACCACCAGAATGTCCTCCTCCAGAAACAGATTGCATATAATTTCCATCCAATTCTACCCAAGAATTATTGTATCCATACCATCTCCATGTATTAGATGCCCCTATGGGATCCATAATTTTTTCTTTTAAGACTTGTGGAAGGGGTTTTCGCCAAACCTGAAGCAAAGAATAGGCAAGTAAATTAACTCTTACATCATTATACTCAAAATGAGTTCCAGGAGTGTGATAATTTCTGTTTTTCCAATTATCAATACTTCCTTCTTTTGGAGGACGATCTGCCCAATCGTGAATTCCCCAGAGCGTCCCTGACCAGTCAGAGGATTGAGTAAGTAAATGTCTCCATGTGATTTGCTGGTTATGTGATCCATCAAATGTTGTGTCCCAAACAAAATTTACAGCAAAGTCATCAGTTTTGAAAAAACCATGATCTTCAGCAAGACCAGCTAGAGTAGAAAGATAACTTTTAGTTACACTAAAAGTCATATCTACCCTATGAATGTCTCCCCAAGAAGCTATTTGATAACCATCCTTTAAAATTATTCCAGCTGGACCTCCTCGCTTTTTTGTAGGACCTAAAATTTGATGATATGGTTCTTGAGAGAATCCTTTAAGTATAGCTATTCGAATATCACGTTCCCCAGAAAATTCATTGGATTTAGCAAATTCTATAGCCTTATTTAAAGTATTAATTTTAAGACCGAATTCCTCAGGGCTTTTTATTTCCCATGGTTCATGTGCTGGAGGGAAATAAGATTGACTAATAATAAAACCATGATAGAATAGAAATAGAAGAAATGAAATTTTAAGTTGCATATTATAATTTTATTAGTTTAGTTAGGCATACTTATGCCTTACCTTATGATTTTTTATTTATATGGAAAAAATCGCATTATGATTTTCTATTATTAATATTTATCTTGAAAAAATTATTAATTTAATCTTATTAAAAGATGAAAAAAATTAGCTTTTTCTTTCCAATCATTCTACCTCTTACTTTTTTAATTTTTTTTAATTGTAATCAAAAAACTGATTATCAAATTGATCTAAACC
Source organism: Flavobacteriaceae bacterium (assembly GCA_045561915.1). Lineage (GTDB taxonomy): Bacteria > Bacteroidota > Bacteroidia > Flavobacteriales > Flavobacteriaceae > MS024-2A. The sequence continues at coordinate 19,889 of JBJKWV010000002.1, read as the reverse complement.
TAGAGGATCTTAAAGTTATAAAACAATTTTTTGATGAAGCATTAACAAGCAGAGAAACCTACAATTTACTAGATCACTTAAGTAATAAAATAGGTCATCGTTTAAGTGGATCAGAGGGTGTGCTTCCAAAGCTGTAGAATGGACTGAAAAGATTATGAATGATTATGGTTTTGATAAGGTTTACAAGCAAGACTTATTTGTTCCTAATTGGAAGCGTGGAGATAAAGAAATTGCTAGGATAATAGATTTAAACGAAGATTTATCTGTCCTAGCCCTAGGGATGTCAGTTGCAACTCCTAAAGATGGTGTAAGAGCAAAAATTATTGAGGTACAAGGCCTTGAAGATTTAGAATCATTAGGACGAGAAAATATTGAAGGGAAAATTGTTTTTTTTAATCGCCCAACAGATCAAAGACTAATCCTTACAGGGGCTGCATATGGTGGAGCTGTCGATCAACGTGCTTCAGGACCATCAATGGCAGCTAAATATGGAGCAGTTGGAGTCGTAATAAGATCAGTTGGAACAGCATTTGATGATGTTCCACATACAGGTGGCATCAAGTATAAAGATGGTATAAAGAAAATACCAGCCGCTGCATTGGGCGTTAAATCTGCAGATCGCTTGACACTTGCACTGAAAAAAAATTCCAACACTGAGTTATTTTTGAAAATGAATTGCAAGACCCTGGAAGATGCTCCTTCTCATAATGTGATTGGAGAATTAATTGGAACAGAGTTTCCAGACCAAATCATTACTGTTGGTGGTCATATAGATTCTTGGGATGTAGGACATGGTGCACATGATGATGGTGCTGGTTGTATGCAATCAATTCAAGTATTACGCTTATTCCAAAAATTAGATATAAAACCACGGCATACAATAAGAGCAGTTATGTTCATGAATGAAGAAAATGGAACTAGAGGTGGTTTAAAATATGCAGAGTTAGCTAAGAAGAATAAGGAGAGTCACCTTGTTGCGCTTGAAAGTGATGCTGGTGCATTTACCCCGCGAGGTTTTGGTGTTACTGCCAAGGATGCTACGATTGAAAAATTTAGGTCGTGGTTGCCCTATTTTGATGAGAACACAATCAGTTTTATAAAAAAAGGCGGTGGAGGTGTAGATATAAACCCTCTCCATAAAACACTTGGAACTCCAACTATCGGATTTATTCCAGATTCACAGCGTATGTTTGACCTTCACCATTCACCTAATGATGTGTTTTCTAATGTTCATCCACGTGAGCTAGAATTAGGTACGGCTTCTATTGCAGGAATAATTTATCTTATTGACAAATATGGACTATAGACCATTTTAAATAATGATACTTAAGACTTTATTAATTTTATTTTCAATAATAGTTTCACCTCATAAAAAAATAGCTCATGAGTTTTATATAAGTCATACTTCAATCAAACATAACTCAGAAAATCAAGAACTTTTTATACGAATTAAACTCTTTGTGAATGACCTGGAGGAATCTCTTTCTCAGAATCAAAACCCAACTCTTGGTCTTTGGAAGAATTTATCAATTGAAAATTCAGAACCTTACATAGAGCAGTATTTACAATCTAAACTTTCTGTATCAATCAATGATAAACCTGTTGAAATACAATTCATTGAGAAGAAAATGGAAACCGGTCAGTTCATAGAAGATAATATAATTACATGTGAATTAGAAGCTTGTAATATATTAGAAATTACAAAAATTAGCATTCAAAACAATCTTCTCACTGAAAGCTTCGATTCACAAGTAAACATTGTTGAAATAAATGCAAATGGTATTAGAAGCACTTTGAATTTAGATAAAAAACTTCCAGAGGGTGAGGTGATTTACTAATAAGAGACTTATTTGTATATTGCTTTTATGATTGATAAAAACAAAAATTTTATCCTTAAAAAACATTTTAATCTTTGATTATGAAAGAATATTTTTACAAATCCATTATAAATATTTTATTTGTCTGTCTTGTATTAATTCCTAAAGGAATTATATCTCAAATAAATGATCTAGATCAAATTAATTATTCAGATGATATTGTTTGGGATAAACCAGAATGGGAAAATCCAGAAATATTTCAAATAAACAGAGAAGAACCAAAGGCTACATTCTATTGCTACAAAAGTTCTTCAGAGGCATTAGTTAACGATGACTGGAAAAATTCCTCTTATTATAAATCCTTAAATGGCAATTGGCATTTTAATTATTCGGACGATATAAAATCTAGACCAAAAAAATTTTATGAAAATAACTATGATTTTTCTAATTGGGATTTATTAGAAATACCTTCAAATTGGGAATTAAAAGGGTATGGAATACCATTTTATACAAATATTAAATACATGTTTCCTGCAAATCCCCCTTTTATACCCCATGATCAAAATAATAACGGGTCTTTTATAAAGCTTTTCGACATTCCAGCAGAATGGTTGGGTAAAGAAATATACCTTCATTTTGAAGGGGTAAGTGGAGCTATGTACATTTGGATAAATGGCAAAAACGTTGGATATAGTGAGGGAAGTAAAACCCCTGCCGAGTTCAAAATAACCGATTATCTTGTTAAAGGACAAAACAAACTTTCCGTTCAAGTTATGCGTTGGTCGGATGCTAGTTACATGGAAGACCAGGATTTTTGGAGATTGTCAGGCATTGAAAGAGATGTTTATTTGTTTGCTGAAAATAATATTAGCCTCAAAGATTTTAAAGTAAAAACTGATTTAATAAACCAATTTAAAGATGGTGATTTTAAATTAGATTTAGAAATTAATAATAACTCCTCAAAGAAAGCTGCTTCAAAGGCAATTGTTAAAATACTTGATAATTCAAAAGAAATTTATAGTGAGGAAAAAAATTTAGGATTAGACCCTGGAATTAATAATATTTCTTTTGAAAAATTGATTCCAGATGTCAAACATTGGAGCGCAGAGACACCTAATTTATATGATCTTTTAATTGAAATAAAAGGAAAAGAAATTCAAGCAACAAAAATTCGAATTGGTTTTAGAAATTTAAAAATTAAGAATAATCAATTTTTAGTCAATGGCATTCCTATTCTTATGAAAGGTGTAAACCTTCACGATCATCACGAGAAGAATGGACATGTTGTGACGGAAGATCTTTTGATTAAAGATTTGAAATTAATGAAAAAGAATAATATTAATTCCATTAGGTGTAGTCATTATCCAAAAAATCCGTTTTTCTACAGGATGTGTGACAAATATGGATTTTATGTAATTGATGAAGCAAATATTGAGACACACGGAATGGGCACTACTAATCAAGGCCTTGAATTTAGTCCCAAAAGACAAGAAATTCACCCAGCATATATCCCACAATGGAAAGAAATGCATCTCGACAGAACAAAAAGAATGTATGAAAGAGATAAAAATTATCCTTCCATAGTTATATGGTCTTTAGGTAATGAAGCAGGCAATGGTGAAAATTTGTTCTCAACATATGAATGGTTAAAAAATAAAGATAATTCAAGACCTGTTCAATATGAAGGTGCAACCAAATATTCAAATACTGATATTCAAGCCCCTATGTATCCTACCATAGAAGAGATGAAAGATTATGCAGAAAATAATCCAACTCGCCCATTGATTCTATGTGAATATGCACATGCAATGGGAAATAGTGTTGGGAATCTTCAAGAATACTGGAATTTAATTGAAAACTATGATATTATGCAAGGTGGATTCATTTGGGATTGGGTTGATCAAGGACTTTTAACATATACTGACAAGGATGAGGAATTTTGGGCATATGGTGGAGATTTAGGAGGTGAAAATTATCAAAATGACAAAAACTTTTGCAATAACGGACTAGTCAACCCAGACAGATCAATACATCCTTCGCTTAAAGAGGTTAAAAAGGTATATCAGAGCATTAAATTTAGTATTGAAAGCATCGAAAAAAAAGAAATTTTGATTTCGAATAAGTATGATTTTAAAAATTTAAAAGAATTCTATTTTGATTGGGAACTTTTAAAAAATGGAAATCAAATTTCTAAAGGCACAATAAAAGAATTTGAGTTAGCACCAAATAAATCAAAAATGATAAAAATAGATTTTCCTGAGATATTCGATGTTGATGAATATCATTTAAATATTTATGCAAAAAAGAAATATTATGAAAATTTAATTCCTAAGGATTATACGGTAGCCTATGATCAGTTTTTTCTGGGTGGTAAAAGAATTATTAAAAAAACGAGCCTTAATAATTCTGACAATGCTATTAAAGTTTCTCAAAACAAAAAGACATTAGATTTGTTTGGTGAAGGATTTAAAATATCTTTTAACAAAGAAAATGGAAGGTTAACAGAAATAAATTACGGAAATGAAAATATTATTTTACAAGGAATAAAACCAAACTTTTGGCGGGCCCCTATCGATAATGATTATGGTTTTTTAATGCCTTTCAAATTAAAAGTTTGGAAACAAGCATCTAAAAAACAAAATTTTGAAAGTATTAAAATTAAAAATTTAAAAAGACAGGGCGTAGAAGTAAAAACAAATTACTATATGCCAGATGTTAAAGCATTTGTTGATATTACTTACAGTATAAAAATAAATGGAAGAATTAATATAAAAACTTCATTATCAGAAATTTCTGAAAAATTACCAGTGCTTCCATTGTTTGGCACAAATTTTATAATTAATAAATCATATGATAATGTCGAATGGTATGGTCGTGGGCCGCACGAAAATTATCAGGACAGAAAAACATCTTCTCTTGTAGGTATTTATAATTATAAAGTTTCAGAGATGTATTTCCCATACATAAGACCCCAAGAGAATGGCAACAGAACAGATACAAGATGGCTATCTCTAACAAATTCAGAAGGAAATGGTATTATCATAGAATCTTCTAATTTTTTTGAATTTAGTTCACATCACCAATATAATGATGATTTTGATGGGGGAAATAGAAAATCACAAACCCATACCTATGATATTTTAAAAAGACCAATCGTTAATCTTAATATTAACTATAAGCAGATGGGTGTCGGTGGTGATGATAGCTGGGGTAAAGAGCCACATGACGAGTATAAAATTAAACCAGGTAATTTAAGTTTTAATTATTCAATATCTCCTATAATTCAATGAAAACCAATTTGATTTATAATCTAAAGAGTCGTTAGTTTATCTACAACTTTTTTATTTTAATGTTTTTAAATGAAAGATCACTCCCATGATCTTGAAGACCTATATATCCTTCTTTATACTTCCCATAATCTGGAGCATCGTTCCATTTACCAGAGTTCCTTCTTTTGTACCAATCTTCAGTCCAAGGTGCAAATGAGAGGACTTTTTTACCATTTAGCCAGTGTTCAACTTTTTCAGCTGTGAAAATAATCCTACTACTATTCCACTTCCCAGGAGAAAAAAGAATTTTTTGAGTAGTGTCGGGAACATGCATAGCATAATCCGCAGCAGTCAATTGCCAATCCTGTAATTCATAATTGTGAATTTCTGAATAGTTTTCATCATCTAAAAGTTGATATTCAGGTGCGACAACTGAAGCTCCATCATAACCCTCTTTAAGGTGATAAAAAATACCACTATTCCCCCCTTTTGGTATTTTCCATTCAACATAAAGCTCGAAATTATCGAATTCTTCAGCTCCATATATTATGTCTCTACTACCGGTATAATCATAATCTTTTTCTAAAATTTGGTCTGTTGTAAAAGTCAAAGTACTATCAATAATTTTCCATCCTGGTGGCATTTTTTCTCCATTATAAGCTCTCCATCCTTCTAATGACCTGCCATCAAAAAGATTAATCCAGTCATTAGATTGTTTCTTTACTTGATTTGAACAAGACAAAACAATAAAACTAAGTAGTAGTAAAATATTTTTTTTCATAAATAAAATTTTTAATTAATTAACCTATTTTGATATCCAAAGGTAATTGCCAATCTTTCTAATACTGTTTTAGAATTGTTCTTAAAACAGGCTCATACGAGTCTGCATAACGTATCATTCCTAAATCATTAGGATGAGAACCATCAGTGGCACCTTCTCCATCTTTTCCTAGAAGGTTTTCTCCCTCCAAATAAAATAGATTTTCTATTCCAGCATTAGATAATTCTCTGTATGCATTTTTTAGTGCTATTCTGCTTTTTTGATGATGAGTTTTTATTTTTGGAAAAAAGATGGTATTTGTAAAACTTCTATCTTCTACCAATAGTATTGGTGTTTTTTTATGGGCCTCTCTTAATTTTTTAACAAACGGTATAGTTCGCTCTGAAACAGAAGTTTCATCCATATTTGGAAGACAGTCAATTACAAAGACACAGGGGTCTTGCTCTGCCAATAAAGAAGCAATCTCAGGTTCCATAATACCATTTCCACTAAATCCAAGATTAATAGTTGGTCTCTTTAATCTTCTCCCTAAAATAGCTGGAATTGCTAAACCTGGTCGTGATGCACAAGCACCTTGCATAATGGAAGTACCATAAAATAATATAGGCTTTTCCTGTCTCGGATTTAATGGAATAAATGAATGTCCTTTCATTATTCCAACTTCCAGGTCATCAACACCATTGTAGAGGGGTAAATAGAGGGTGTATTGACGTAAACCTGGAGCTAAATCCCTAGCGATTGATGAATCCATATTTTGCTTGTTAGGTAAAATGACCGAAACCCAACGATCAATTCCTTGATTATCATTAGCATACAAATCTAATCCACTTACACCTGTGGCAGGCATGTGTGGCATAGCAAGATCCTCATGATGTAATTTGTAACGAACATATATATCAGTTGAATTTGTAGTGAAACGCGCACACATTCCAGATGAGTGTCGAGAAAGGTTCCATACTGGTTCACGTACTAAGCCCTCAGCCTTTGAAGGAAAACGATCAAAATATCTTTTTGTCTTTTTCCAACCCTTACCTTCTACTCCAATTTCTTTAAGATCATACCAATCAATGTCGTCCTTTAGAATTGTGTGGTTGTATGCCAGCAAGCTAGGAGAAATTCCCATAGTAAATACTCCACCAATCAAATGAGTTGCAAATTTTCGGCGATTATATCTTTGATATCTCATAAAAGATCAATTTTGATTTTAATATAACTAATTTATAAAAAAACCCCTTAGCATAAAACCAAGGGGTTAACTACATTAAAAAAACAAAATGAGTTTGTTTGTTATTTGAAAACAGAGAATATTGATTTAAATATTTTTGCTATCAAACAATTAAACATAGTGTTGATTTGTTAAAATTTTAAACAAAAAAATAACCCAAAAGATATTTTGGATACAAAAAATAGTTTTTTATATACGTAAACTAAAATAACTTTACAAACTCCATCCTTTTCTATACTCCTTATGAAGTAATCTATTCGCCTCTTGATTATTGGTAAATTTTAATTTTTTTGAATCCCATTTAAGGCGCTGGTCTTTTAATCTTATAGCAATCATTCCAAGTAATGCCATTTCAGTCAATGGTCCACCATAATCAAACGAAGATGAAGCTGGATTTCCATCTTTACAAGCTCGGATCCAGTCTCCTTCGTGGCTTGTATTTACTCTTGGAATAGTCTTTTCTGGTATTTTATAATTCTTCATTTTTTCGTCAGATATTATTCTTAAACCACTTGCTCCATGTGAATCATGAACAATTTTTCCCTCATCTCCAACCAACATTGCTCCACTTAAGGTAAACTTTTCACCATCATTAAACTCTTCTGGAATTGGAGGTAATATTCTACCATCTGACCAGGTTAGATTTAACTCTGGATGTTTTCCTCGCTTTGGAAACTTCATTCTAACAATTGAGGCTGAAGGAAAAGTTTGTGATGATATCTCTGGAATCCAATGAGTTGATGTAGCCTGAATTTCAGAAGGCGCACCAAGATCTAATGCATAAAATGAAGGGTCTAAAATATGACATCCCATATCGCCCATAGAACCTGTCCCAAAGTCCATCCAAGCTCTCCATGATAATGGATGATAATCAGGGTGATAATCTCTATATGGTGCTGGCCCTAACCATAAATTCCAATCAAGTCCGTCTGGAATTGGTGGTTTATCTTTTGACATTGCCTTTACCGCGAAAGTATCCCAAGCATGACCTCCAACTGGTCTATCGGTCCATGCGAATACCTCTCTAACTTTACCAATAGCTCCATCATTTATCCATTCTTTTAAACTTCTAATTTCATCTGAAGATCGGCCTTGATTTCCCATTTGAGTCTGTACTTTGTATTTTTTGGCAGCCTCAGTTATCATTCTTGCTTCGTATACAGTGTGAGTAAGAGGTTTTTGACAATAGACATGTTTTCCCATTTTCATGGCAAGCATCGTAATTACAGCATGATTATGATCTGGAGTTGCTACAATAACTGCATCAATATCCTTTTGTTTATCAAGCATAATTCGATAGTCTTTATATACTTTAGCCTTTGGATATTTTTTATAAGTAGGAGCTGCTTGTTTTTGATCTACATCACAAAGAGCTACAATATTTTCAGATTTACATTGTGATAAATTATTTGATCCCATTCCCCATTTCCTAACTCCTATACCAGCAATATTTAATTTATCACTTGGAGATATATAACCCTTCCCTCCAAGTACATGTCTTGGTAATATCATTATAGATGGAAGAACGACACTTTTCTTTAAAAAACTTCTACGAGAATTTATACTTTTTACCATGAACTATATTTTTAATTAAAATAAATAAAAAATTACACTTATGGTATTAATTAAACGCTAAAGAAAACAATGACTTTGTAGATAATAAATTGACACTTGTTTTTAAATTTAATTAAGATTATGATTTTTACTATTTGTATATTTAAATAAATCTAGAATATCATTGATAAATGAAAAATATATTTCTTTTTTTATTGATTTTTACAATTCCAGCTATATGTTTCTCTCAATCAAATGAAGAATATTTTTTTAAAGGGAATATAAATGTAAACAACAATGGAATTGATTGGGTTCCGCTTTTTTCTAGAGACAAACCATCCTTAATTACTAATTTTTCTTTAGGTAAAAATCGGTTTTCGGTTAATCCTCTTTTAAGGTATGAACTGGAGGGTCTGCAACCCTGGGGTGTTGATATTTGGTGGAATTACAAAGTAAAACAAAAGGGTAAATTCAATTTTGATTTAGGAGGTGTTTTTCCTGGGATAATAAATCAGAAAATAAGTGTATTAGATAAAAATCTACCAAAAAAAATTCTTCAACCATGGGTTACAGCAATAATAAATCCTACGTTTTCATACGTTTTTAGTAAAAATTTTAAGTTATCCCTTTCCTATTATGAAATTATTCCTCTAAAAATTGTAAACAAAAATCAGCTTGAACATGGGAGGGTTTTTATTTTATCTCCTCTATTTAATAACCTGCAAATAACAAGTAAATTATATTTAAGATGGACACCAATTCTTTATACGGTTCAAATTGAAAATAGCAAGACTGGTCTTTTTTCGGCTCAAACAATTAATATCGGTCTTAAAAATTTTCCTTTTTCAGTTAGCAGTGTGATGAATAAACCATTATATTTTGGTGATTTATCTGGCAAAAAATTTGATTGGAATATTGGAATAAATTATTCATTTGATTTAAAATTAGTTAAACCAGAGAAAAACTAAAGTCAAAATTATTATTCAGAAAATTTTAGATATAATAATTGTGGATACCCCAGAAAAAATAAACTTTTAGATTTTATTTGTAAGTTAGTAAAACTCGATTATATTTTAAAAACAAATGGCATTTGAAAAAATATCTCTTTGCTTTAAGCTTTCTTTTTGTATACCATTGTATTGCACAAAAAAATAAATCTAGACAGAACCTAGATTTTCAAATTATATTTTTAGAGGATAGTCCTATTATTGATGGCAATATTCTTGGAGAAAAATTATGGGAAAAAGTACCTATTATTGAAAACTTAAGGCAAATAAAGCCAGACTATGGACTCCCTGCTTCAGAAAAAACATCAATTCGTGTTGCGTATACTAATAAAAGTTTTTACGTAGCTGTGGTTTGTTATGACAAAGCACCAGATAAAATCGTAATATCTGATTCACGTCGAGATGCTGATTTGAATGACGAGGATAGTTTTCTATTTATTTTAGACACATATAATGATCAACAAAATGGTTTTTTATTCGGAACTAATGCCAGTGGAATGGAATATGATGCGCAAATAAATAATGAAGGAGAAGGAAATTTTAGTTCTAATCGCCAACAAGGAGGAGTTATTGGAGGAACTAATATAAATTGGGATGCTTCATGGGAGGTAAAAACAGAATCAGGAGACTATGGCTGGAGTGCAGAATTTTCCATACCCTTGAGATCAATAAGATTTAATAGTGGAACTGATAAAATATGGGGGATTAATTTTCAAAGAAATATTAGTAAAAGGAGTGAAACTGCTTACTGGGCAAATCTTCCTTTAGGTTTTGATATAAAACGATTGTCACTTGCAGGTAAAATGACAGGTATAAATCTCAAATCTCCAAAAAATCTTAAAGTGATACCATACGCTTTAACACAAGTTGCTCAGGATAAGACAATTTCTAAAATAAACTCCTCTAGAGCAGACTTTGGGGGTGATATAAAATACAGTTTAACTCCCGGTTTAACTTTAGATCTTACCTACAATACTGACTTTGCTCAGGTTGAAGTAGATGATCAACAGGTGAATCTTGATCGTTTTAATCTTTTTTTTCCTGAAAAAAGACCTTTTTTTTTAGAAAATGCGGGACAGTTTAGCGTTGGTAGTCCCGGAGAAGTTGATTTATTTTTTAGTAGAAGAATTGGCATTGGTGATGGAGGATCGTTAGTCCCTATTATTGGTGGTTCAAGAGTTTCTGGAAAAGTTGGTCAAACAAATGTAGGGCTTCTTAGTATGTTTACGGATGAAGTTGAAATCGATGGAGATATTGGTATTGTTAAAAATAATTATTCAGTTGCCCGTGTTAACCACGATTTTGCGAAAAGCCGTTCATCACTTGGAGGTCTCTTTGTCAACAGGAATGGTATAGGAATATCTGATGATTACAATAGTGTTTTTGCCTTAGATGGTAAGTTAGGATTGGGTAAAAAAGCACAGATTACTGGTTATATTTCTAAAAGTAGTACCCCAGGAATTAAAAGCAGAGAACATGCTTTTAAGATTTTGGCAGTTTATAATTGGAACGGATGGAACTTGCGTGCTGGCTATACAGAAGTAGGTGAAGGATTTAATCCAGAAGTAGGGTTTTTACAACGTTCAGCTTTTAAAAAGCCTGAGTTTTTGATCTTTAAACAGTGGCGTCCAAACAATACAGGAAAATTTTTAGAAGTTCGTCCTCATGTGTCTTATCGAGGTTATTGGAATTTTAATAATACTCAAGAAACTGGATTTTTACATATTGACAATCATTGGGTTTGGGAAAGTGGCTTTGAGATTCATACAGGTATCAATTTCACAAAAGAAACTGTACTTGAGGCCTTTCCAATTTCTTTAGTTACAATAGATCCTGGAATTTATGATCATAAGGAATTACAATTCGTTATGTTTACTAATCCTAATAATAAGGCTTCCTTTCGAAACCGAACATATATCGGTGGATATTTTGGTGGAAGTCGAATTTCTAGTAGTAATAAGGTAAACCTTCGCCTCGGTGATAAATTTAATGCTGAGACAAATTTCAATTATAACCGCTTGAAACTCCCTAATGGTTTAACAAACGTAGTAATTACTGGTGTGCGTCTGGCCTATTCTTTTACTCCAAGAATGTTTTTACAGAGTTTAGTTCAATACAATAATGTGAGTGAAATAACCTCTGTAAATGCTAGATTTGGTTGGCTAAAAAATGCAAATACTGGACTTTTTGTAGTTATTAATATTGTGAAAGACAATGATTTTTTGAACCAGTTAAATAATCAAAGTATAACAATAAAATATAGTTATCAATTTGATTTGCTATAAAAAAATTTAATTTGGAAGGTTCTTAAGCAAGAAGCTAATACCATTTTTAGATAAAATATTTTGAATGTCATTCTCAGAATAGCCACGTTTAGCTAGAATATTATCTAGCATTTGTAAATCAGCTATAGTATTTAAATCACTTGGACATTGTTCATTACCAAAACCCCCATCTAAATCTGATCCGATCATTATATGTTTTGAATTTCCTGCCAATTGACAAATGTGATCAATATGATTAACAATGCTTTCGATTTTAAGACCACTTGATTTTGGATTTGAAATTCCGCGTTGCCAACCAGGTATCATCATCCAGGCGTCAAAAGCCATCCCGATTATAGCATCACGTTCAAGTAAAACTTTTATTTGATTATCCTCAAATTGTCTTTCATTAGGAACTAATTCTCTACAATTACTATGACTTGCCCAAATTGGTCCTTTATAAACCTCAATAGTTTCCCAAAAACTCTTATCACATAAATGGGTAACGTCCAAAATTAAATTAAGCTCTTGAATCTTTTTAAGTAAAGTTTTCCCCTTTTTTCCTATTCCACCGCTTGAATCAGTTCCAAAAGCATAAGTGCCTGGACCATAATGAGCAGGTCCAATAGCTCGCAAGCCTTTTTGGTACATAATTTCCAAATGATTCATAGATACAATAGAATCCGCACCTTCTAAGCTTAAAATGTATCCTATGGTTGTATTTAGCCGGTTATCTTGCCAAGTTTTAAGGTGTTCAGCCAATTGTTTGGCAGTTTTAATTTGGAACAACTCTTTCTGAGATTCCATTTCATTATACCAGGCAAGCTGACCCTGTGTTTGAGCCCAAGCCTGTTCCGGAGAATTCCACCCGGGAAGAGAATTTTCTGGTTTTACGTATCTAGCAATAAGAGTAGCCACGCACAAGCCAATATTTCCTTTTCGCAAAGAAGGAAAAGAAACTGTTCCTCTAGCTCTATCGGGTAAATCTTCCATATTTGCTTCTCTTTCACGGATTGAATTAACTGGTAATCTAAAATCTCTATTCCACTCCAGAGCGTTCATAGATAGATCTAAATGTGAATCAAATATAAATTTCATAGTCTATTCTACTTGCTGATAATCTCTTGCTTCAATTTCCCAAAAAGGGCCTAAATCCCCCTTAGTAACTGTGTATGCTTTACTGTATTTTGCAATTGTAGGACATATATGATAAGGAATCGCATAAAATAAATCTCCAATATCATAATTATCGGCATCTTTATGTTCAACAATAAGGTGTTCTTCACTTTGGCCTTTATGTAGAGCTTCTTCTAGACCTATAATTTCAATACGTGGAAGAGGCATTTCAGAAGCTACAGCCTTGTGGCCTAAATCAAAGCATAGAATATTTGAACTTGGCTTGCTTATCAAACGTAATGCAAGTATTGCTGCATGGATAAACGGAGACTCATTCCAGATTTTTTTATATCCTAAATCCCAAAGAAGTGTAGTGCCAGGGCTTAAACGACATGATTTACTTAAAGAATGAGGGTAAAAGGTAGGTGAGCCTCCTCTTATTTGATCTGGAACTTCACCTCCCTGATTTCTAATTTGATCAATTAATATTTTAACAGGCTCAAAGTCGTTATTACATTTATCAATACGTTTTTCCAAGTCATGAATTCTTGTATGTCCATCATATACATGAACTCCTAAAACGTTGATTTTATGGCTTTTAAATGCTTTAATATAAAGTTCTAATGCAATTTCAGGTTTTATCCCTGTGCGGTTCATACCATTATTAATATCAAGCCATAAATTTATTTTTTGATTTTGAGATTCAGCTAAATCTAAAAAGAGTTTTAAAGATTCGTTATTATCAAAAAGTGTAGAAAAAGTAATATCAGGGTTTTGCTTTTGAGCGTTAAGAAAACGTATCATTTTTTCTCTAGTAGGTTGCATAGCTAACAAAATATGGTTCACCTTACATGTAATTAACATTTTTAATTCTCCGAGAGTAGCACACTTAAATTCTTTGATCCCATAGTCCATTTGTAAATTTACTATAGCGCTCATCTTATAGGTTTTGACGTGCGGTATCAAACGATTTACATCTCCAGAGATTTCTATCATGGACTCTATATTTTTTTTTACACGATTTGGGTAAACCAATAAAGCGGGCGTCATTAAATGTGATTCATCTCTCACCCTATACCAAGATTTGTCAGACATATTTTATTTTTCAATTAAAAAAGCAGCTTCAATCTCTACAGGAATATTTTTTGGCAGATTCATCCCAACTGCACTTCGAACCCCAATTCCATTTTCTTCACCAAAAACCTCTGCAAATAGCTCACTAAATCCATTTATGACGTAAGGATGACTTTCAAATTCTGGAGTTGCATTTACCATTCCTAAAACTTTTACGACTCTTTTGATTATTAATTCGTCTGGAGCATGAGTGATAATGGTGGATAACATAGTTAACCCTACTTGTCTAGCCGCAAGTTTGCCTTCTTCTTTGTCTATATCGGAACCAACTTTTCCAGCCATCAAAGTTCCATCTTCTAATACTGGTCCTTGCCCAGAGACATAAAGTTGGTTATCAATAACCAATATTGGGCGATAAACTCCCGCTGGTTTGGGTGCTGGTGGCAATACAAGCCCCATTGCCTTTAATCTATCTTTTAATTGTTTACTCATTTTAAATAAATTGATTTAAAAATAAAACACCTATTAAACCAGAAATCCCTATACTTGTTTCCATAACGGTCCAAGTAGAAAGAGTTTCTTTAACACTTAAATTAAAATACTCTTTAAATAGCCAAAAACCGCTATCATTTACATGAGAAAGCATTAGGCTACCGGAACCAATAGCTAAAACCATTAATTCTGGGCTAACCTCAGTTGTTTGAACTAAAGGTAATACTATCCCTGCTGTAGTTAACCCTGCAACTGTTGCAGAACCAACTGAGAACCTAATAAGAGTAGCTATTATCCAACCTATCACCAAAGGAGATATTGCGGTTATTTCAAGTAATTCTCCAATATATTGACTCACTCCACTATCGATCAAAATTTGTTTTAGCGCACCTGCACCAGAAATAATTAGTAAAACCATAGTTATACCTGAAACTGCAGTCGCATAAATTTTCATAATAGACTCCATAGAGTTTCCCCGTGAAATACCTAAAGTATAAGTACCAATCAAAAGTGTTATTAATAAAGCAATTACTGGGTTTCCAATAAAATTTACAAGATTGTATAAAAAGCTATTTATATTTAGAAAACTTGTAATTATTGTAGAAAAACCAATCAATATGACTGGTAATAAAGCAGTCAAAATACTATTTGTTAAACTTGGAAGCTCTGAGATGTCAAAAGATTTTGAAGCCATAAATTCTTTCAATGGTTTAGCTTCTACTTTTGGGAGATACCGGGTAAGTATTGGACCTGAAATAAGAATGGCAGGTATGGCTAATATGATTCCATATATTAGTGTCTTCCCCAGATCTGCATTAAACATGATTGATAATGCTGATGGTGCTGGATGAGGGGGTAAAAATCCATGAGTAACTGATAAAGCTGCAAGCATGGGAAGTCCAATACCAATAAGTGAGAGCCTGGTTGCTGAAGCTACAGTGAATACCAATGGCACTAAAATTACAAAGCCTACAGAGTAAAACATTGTAATTCCTACAATAAAACCAGTCAACATTACTGCTGCTTTTGTATTATTTACTCCGAATATTCTAATTAGTCCATTTGTGATTTGTTGTGCTGCACCACTTTCAGCTACAAGCTTTCCAAGCATGGCTCCAAGACCTAAAATTAGAACTAGAAATCCTAAGGTATTTCCTATTCCCGACTCTATTGATTTAACAATAGAATCCAAAGGCATTCCCTGACCAATTCCTATACCAATCGTTACTATAATAAATGCTATGAATGCGTTTAATCGAAAATAAACTATTAATAAAAATAGGAGCAAAATTCCGAAGGATACTACTACTAATGGCATAGAGATATATTCACTTTAGTAGTTAAAGATAATGGATTTTAGGTGTAAAAAAACCCTCCTATGGGAGGGTTTAATTTGTAGTGTTTCTTTTTACCAGTTTTTTAAATTAACCATTGTAACTGTTCCATGAAAATCAGAGTATTTTGATGTATTTTTTCCAAACTTTGCAAATGCCTCTTGTTGTTGCGGAGTTTTAGGCCCCCACCCAAGTGCAGCTTCATAATCGTCATGTGTCATATAAACATACATGTTTTCACCATCGCTCCCAATTCCATGAGAAAATTGACCAAGCGAAAGATATCCTTCTTGAGGAAAACCTTTTATGAGATTGGTAAATTCATCAATAAAACTTGCTGGATCATCTACTCTCCACTTCCAAATCTGAGCCACTGCCTCTCCTCTCTCAGAAACATTCATCCTCATGATTGAATTACCACCTACAACAGATACAATATTTCCGAATTCTAAAATATTGGAGTTGAATAAAAGATATTTATCTCCATTTCTAATTTTTCTTAGTTCAGCTAGTCCTTCGAGAGGACCAGAAAATCCAAGATAATGAGTAGCTTCAATGTCTTCAGACTTAAAATAAACTCTATCTAGTGAAATATTAACACCTTCAGGTTTATCAATATTTCCATAGAAACTATCTAAAAGATCTAAAACATACTGACCTTTCCCAGCCTCTACTTTAATTGCAACTTGCTCAAAAGCAATATTTTGAGCAATCATGTGATTTGATGCTATAAATAGCAACATAAAAAGTATTTTTTTCATTTCAAATTGATTTATAATTATACCTAAATATAAATATTAATATGGTTATGCTTATGCATTAATGTTATTAATATCTAGGCATAAAAGAATGATTTTATTATATAACTTGCGAACTTCAAAAAATGGTTCAATTGAAAATCATATATTTTACTTCTCTTTTTTTAATGATTTGTTTTTTAGTTATAGGACAAGATACTTATAAGCCTCAAAAACTTAAAAACTCAAAAATATTAATTGATGGAATCATTGATAATAATGAATGGGATAATGCTCAAAAAGTTATTTTAGACTATGAAGTAAATCCTGGCAATAATATAACCCCAAAGGAAAACACAACAGCATTTATCACTTACACTGAAACACATTTATATGTTGGAATTTATGCATACGCTAATCCAGAAGAAGTGAGAGCTTCAGTTCGTTCTCGAGATGATTTTGGAATGATTAGCGATGATTTTGTTTTGGTTCGCTTTGACACATACGCTGACGGAAGAAACAACTATTTATTACTTTCTAATGCCTTTGGCAGTCAATTGGATGCCAGAGCTGTAAACGCACTTACAGATGAGGACCGCTATGATGTAAGTTTCAACTTAGAATATGAAACCAAAGGAACAATTGTCTCGGATGGTTATCAAGTAGAATTTAAAATTCCTTTCTCTTCACTTCCCTTTCCAAACGGTATAAACCAAAAATGGAATTTTAATATAACACGTCAGGCTTTTAGAGAAGGTATTCCTATTGATATTAGAAGTCAACCTTTCGACAGAACAGATCCCTGCCAGGTCTGTCAAACCACAGATAAGTTGATACTTAGCGAAATAACAATTGAAAAAAGAGTAGAATTATTACCTTATGTTGCAGCAGGTCTTGGCGGGAAAAAAGATAATATCGATGGCCCTATTAATTATAGTAAACTCAAACCCAATGCAGGACTGGGAGTAAATCTTGACTTAAATAAAAATAGCACACTTGAGATTACACTAAACCCAGATTTTTCGCAAGTAGAAGCAGATGTGACTCAAATTGATATTAACTCTTCTGTAGCTCTTGAATACCCTGAACGAAGACCCTTTTTTAATAGAGGGACAGATATTGTTCAGTATGAAAATGGAGCCTTTTATTCAAGATCAATAAATAACCCTCTAATCTCCACAAAACTTATTAGTCAAGGAAAAAAGGAACGGGTTTACTTTCTTTCTGCTATAGACCAAAATTCAATTTATCAGATAGCTGGTGAAGATAGATCTTACTTAGGTCAAGGTGGGCAATCCTTTGTAAATGTTCTTCGCTACCAAAGATTCGTTAATAAAAATACAAGACTTGGACTAATTTCAACCAATAGATATTTTAAAAATGGCGGTTATGGAAATCTTTTTGGGACAGACGGTTGGTTTTTATTTTCAAAAAATTGGAGACTGACTTATGAGTTATCTTTAAATTTTAACGAGGAACCAATAGCAGATTGGATTGACACAGAAGATAGTTTAACAGATCGGAGCATAGCTCTAAATGGGGAACGCTTTAACGGTAAATCGATTTATGTTCAATTGTATAGAAATACTCAAAACTGGAAATCTTACTTTACATACAAAGACATATCCCCTGACTTTCAAGCAGATTTAGGCTTTGTTGTGAAAAACAACAGAAGGTGGGCTACTATTGCACATGCATATCAAATTTTCCCCAACAAACCTGCAATACAGTTTTTTAGTATTGGATCAAAAGCAGATGTTTTATATACCTATCAAGATTACTTAAAAACAATAAGCATTGACGGTATTGTAAGCCTAAAAACATTATTTAATACCGAAATTAATTATTCTTATGATTGGGATGTTTTTAAAAACTTCTTAGGGCGTGATTATAAAAATTTGGTTAGTAATAGGTTTGATATTCAAAATAATCCCAGTGAATCTTTTTCAATGAATATAAATTTAACTTTTGGAAGAGATTTAGCTTACAATGAGGAAAACCCAGAAATTGGAAAAGAATTTAATTTCTTTATAATGCCTGGATTTCAAATAAGCAATAAGCTCAAAATTTCTCCTTCAATTCGATATGCGAAACTTAAAAAATTAAATGAGGATACGTATTATTATAATGGAGCTATATCTCGCTTTTCAGTGCGATATCAGTTTAATAATTTTTTCAATATTCGCTTAATATCAGAATATAATTCATTTACAGAGCGATTCTTTATTCAGCCTTTAATTCAATGGAACCCGAATCCATCAACTGTTTTTTATATAGGGGGGAATCAAAATTCATTAAATGATTTTAATGATGAGCTCTACTCTTTTTTTCGAATTGATCAAACTCAATTCTTCTTAAAGTTTCAGTATTTAATTGGTCTTTGAGAATTAAATAATTTACATTTAAATATAAATCAAATCTGCAAATACAAATTTTATATGGATAATTGGAATTCAAATTATAAGATTTTAAAGTGCTTTATTTTGATTGTATTTTCTTACAATTGCTCAGGTCAAGTTGGTGTTAGAAATGCTTTCGATAATAGAGATATTTATAGTTTAAATTTTTACTCAAACTCAAATGAATCAAATAGTGACGATTCTATAATAAATGGTAATCCATATTTAACACCTTTAATAGATGGTTTTCGATATAATGCTTACAAGGATGAAATTGTTAATGCAGAAGGAGAGGCAATTAATATTGATGAAGTAACTCTTGGAGATAATATTTTTGTTAAAAAAGATTTTTACCCGATTTGGAAAAAGATACCAAAAAATGGGTATTTAATTGATTTAGGGGATCAAAATTATATTCGGATTCAAAAGATTATAAGAGATGACTATAATCCCCGAATGAATAAAAAATCAAACCAAAGGTTTGAACAAAAAGTTACTTACTATAGACAAATTGATAATAAAATCAGGCAGATTAAAAAGAATGAATTTGATAAAACACATTACTTTATTCAGTTAGGATATATTCAATCAACTTTGAACAACTATTCAAAAGAAGGATTTAAAAATAGAAATTCCGTTTATTATGGATTAGGAAAAATATTTCACTTAAAAAACTCTATGGACATAATAAGCCATTTCTTTTATTCAAAAAATGGAGGATTTAGATATTATAGAGAAATGGAAGAAAACGGGAAAAGTATAATAGTTTATAATACGATAGGGTTAGAATTACTATTAAAAAAACAGATAAATAAAATTG
>JBJKWV010000001.1:0-65678 GCA_045561915.1 Flavobacteriaceae bacterium | reverse complement strand
GTAAATGTACCTACTACATCTGTAATAGCTGTTGAAATACTCACCGTCTGAGATGGTGGGCCAGAAGTTAATGTTCCTGATATCGTACATGATGATGCGGTAGTTGATGTTGATGTAGCTGTAGATGATACAGTTACAGTTGGTAACAAGGGAGCTGTTAGACTTATTATACTAGTTAAAGCTTGAGCAGGATTTATCTCATTAGTTGCTGTGGCGCTTGTAACTGCTGTAAGTGGAGGCACAAAAGGCGCTAAACTACTAGAAATTTTATTTCCCCTAGAAAGATTTATTGAATTACTCGTAGTAGCTGTTGGTAAGTTTGTTATTGAGGTTGGAGGGGTACTGTTTGGCGGAAGAGTAACCACATTAAAATTCAAAGAGGTTGGAGAATTAAAATTAACATCAGTAAGTACTCCAAAATCACCCATTACAAGATTGTTGTTATCCAAGGTATTTAGTTTAGTAAATATTTCTGTGGTAACGTTATTTAAAATCATGGTGAATAAAATATCTAGTTCAATAGATATCTTCATTAAGATTTTACCTTGCGACTTAGCAGATTCACTATCCTTTAAATCAAACTCCCAAGTTCCAACTAAGTCTCTTGCAGTTTGATAATCAAAATTTACATCTACATTTTTATTACTGTCTATAGTAATTTGAATTGGATTCAGAGTATCTAAAACACCATTATTATTCCATCTCATTAAAGCATATCCGTCACTAGGAACAGCAGTAAGTTTCACAACGGTCCCACTTTCATAATCTGTAGACTTACCTGTATTAACGATTTCTTCTTTTACCGTACCCTCTCCTACTTTATTTATTGTTAAAGGATATTTACGCTTTTCAAAATTAGCAGTTATGGTAAGGTTGGAATTAATCGTAATTGTTAGAGGATTTTCAGAAGAGGATGTGCCAGTCCATCCAGTGAAAACATATTCCGCTTCAGGTGTTGCAGTAATAGTTATTGTTGATCCAGATTCAAATGAACCACCAATATTATCAATAGAACCTCCGGTTGAAGAGGAAGCCTGAACACTAAAGAAAACAGTTGGGGCTTCTGTTTCTTGTTCAAAGGCATCTTTGGTACAAGTAATAAGTATTACTATTGATAATATGCCAAATAAGATTTTTTTCATCACCCCAATAAGATATGAAAAATTATATTAATTAAATATCAAAAATTGATATATTTATCTATAAATCATGGATTTAGAAAAAATAAAAAAGATAATACTTGATGCTGTTGATTCAATAGCAAAAAGTTTAGGAGTTGAAATGAGAGTTTTAGTTTTGATTTCTTTTTTGGTAGGTTATATTCTAGGGCGACTTTAAAATTTTGAAATCATCACTCAGACAGTTTAGGAAAAATTTGTCCGATATTCCTGAAAAAGTTAAAAATACGAGTAAGGGTAAATTTTCTGTTTTATTAATTGCCCTTTTCTTTCTACCAGGTGGATCAATACTATGTCTAATCGCCGTGTATTTTCGGTTTAAGAATTACAAAATAAAAAAAAACCTCTAGTAAACTAAAGGTTTTAAAAATCTGAAATAATAAATAATTTATTCTACACCACTAAAATCAGTACAAGTATATTTTTCACTAACCTCAATGTGGTGTACACCACATTCGTGGGTGTCCTCGTTAATATTTAAACAGTTTAAACAACTGTTACTTAGTGTTAATTTTTCCATGACTAATAATTTTTCACTAAAATAAATAAAATTTATATATAAGTCATTGATAATTAGTAGTTTATAATTAGAATAAATAAAAATAAGAAAAGAAAATATTTATTAAATAGAAATAATTCCAACCATTCAATAATAAGGTGAGTACTGATAATAATATGTACCTGTTGCTTTAGTTATCAATGTTAAAGTCACACTACTAATCACCTTGTTTGTTAACTCACATATTAAATCTCCTGTAGCTATTCTCACTTTATTTTTAAATAATAAGGAGTAATTTAAGATACTCGTTATAGTTTGTATTTTTTTTTAACTCTTGTATGTTTCTTCTATAAATTATCACTTAAGATAGATTTCACTAATTTTGTTGTGCATCAACTATTTTTATTGAAAAGAGCTCATTTTTATGAATCGTTTGTGGTGGAAATTTTTATTTTTTTTATGTGCCCCAGTCTACCTGTTTGGACAATCTTCAACTTACTCTACAACACTGGATTTTGATGGATCAGATTCTTTTATTACCATACCATCAGGGAACAATGATCTTTCATTTTCTTCCGATAAGTTTACTCTCGAAGCATGGATTAAGATTGAGAATGCTCCACCTGCTGGCTCTTCTTCTGGAAACAACACTGCGCTAAATAGGGATTATATTTTTGCCAAAAAAAATGACTGGAGTTTGTATATTTTAAATATAAATGGCTCGTTATATTTTGAAGGAAGGTTTAGAAGAGACCATCATGGAAATTGGCCTGATGTAAGATCATCTACAACAATTTCAACAGATACATGGTATCATGTTGCATTTACAAACTCAAAATCCGATGGAAGGATAAGAATTTATATTAATGGAAATCTTGATAACTCAGAAAATTGGACTCAAGGAGGTTATGGTTTTACGTCCACAACAAATACCATTGGAATTGGAGCAAGTGTTTGGAATGGAATTGATAATGCTACTAATTTTTTTGATGGTGAAATGAGCGATATTCGTTTTTGGGACTCTGAAAGAACTCAAAGTGCAATTAATTATGATAAAAATTCAACTCTCAATACAAATTCAACCCTTAAATTATATTACAAATTAAATGAAGGAAGTGGTTCAACAATTAATGACTTAAGTGGAAATTCAATAACGGGTACGGCAAGAGGGAGTTATCAATGGAAAAGCAATGGCCCCTCCGTAACACTAACAGATACAGATTCTGATAATTTAGTGTCCGGTTCAAATGTTGTGACAATCACAGCTACTTTTAGTGAGTCAATGGCAGCAACACCAACAATAAATATAACCGGAGAAGTATCAAATGCTTTAATGACTGCCTCGTCAACAGCTAGTGTCTGGATTTATCCCTGGACAGTATCAACAACAACTAGTGGCATTGTCTCAGCCTCAGTTTCAGGAACAAATACATCAGGTAGCGTCTATTCAGGAACGGATAGCATTACTTTTACTATTGACAACACAGCACCCACAGTAACACTAACCGATACAGACTCAAATAATATTGTTACTGGATCTAATGTTGTTACTATTACTGCCACTTTTAGTGAGTCTATGGCAGCAACCCCAACTATAAATATAACCGGTGAAGTAAGCAATGCATTAATGACCGCCTCATCAACAGCTAGTGTCTGGATTTATCCCTGGACAGTATCAACAACAACTAGTGGTATCGTCTCAGCTTCAGTATCAGGGGCCGATATAGCTGTGAATACTTATTCAGGAACAGACAGTATTACTTTTACGATATCTCAAACAATTTATTTTGATGGATCTATCTGTAAATGTCCTAATGCAACAGTAGGTGATTCAACTACTATCAGTGGAACTACATACATTGCTGTAAATAACTCAACTATAGGGAGTAAAATTTCAGCTGGGAACTATAATTTATGTACGACCCTAGTAACTTCTATGACTGAATTATTTGAAAGTAATAGTTCTTTTAACTCTGATATTTCTTTTTGGGATATGTCCAATGTAACTAATACGGATAGAATGTTCCAAGGAGCATCTAGCTTTAATCAAGATATTGGAGGCTGGAATACTTCAAATTTTTATGATGTGAGTGGTATGTTTAAAAGTGCTAACAGTTTTAACCAAGATATAGGAGGTTGGGATACAGCAAAAATTGTTAATATGGCCGGTATGTTTAATTATGCTGAATCATTTAATCAAGATTTAACTAGTTGGTGTGTTTCAAGAATTTCGTCAGAACCAGGGGCATTTGCGGGTAACACCTCAATTCTAACAGATGCTAATAAACCTATATGGGGAACTTGTGGAACATTAACTAGTTCTGATAGTGATAATTATATATCTCTTTCAACGACAGTTACTATTACTGCTGGATATAATAAAACAATAACTAATACTCCTCAAATTTCAATCACTAATGTAACTACTAATACTAATATGACCCAAATCACAGGGACAAATTCATATAAATACAGTTGGCAGGTTGGTTCGGCTCTTGCTGATGGAAAATACTATGCTACTCTTTCAGGTACAGACCTCTACAATAACACATATTCCGGGTCAAATAGTATCACTTTCACAATAGATACTGTAAGACCAAACATTATCTCCACTACTGTCTCAAATAATTTATCAACAGATTACATTAGTCAGTCTGGAACAAATACAATAACAGTTGTTTTTAATGAAAAAATAAATGATAATACTTTCACAGTAAGTGATGTTACAATTCTTCCTTCTGGTTTTTCAATAACACCCTACACATCAACTGATTATAAAGCTTTTTCAGGTAGCATAACAGCAACGAATACATTATCTTTTTCAGGTATTGTGACACTCACTTTAAATGAAAATACAGTTGAAGATCTAGCGGGAAATTTAAACACTGTATCGACAACAACTTTTCTTTTTGACAATGTATCCCCAAACTTATCTAGTTTTACAGACACTGATTCTGATAATTTGGTATCAGGTTCAGATGTAGTAACAATTACAGCGACTTTTAATGAAGCCTTATCTACTTCCCCTACAATAAATATCACCAGGGAAGTTTCTAACGTTCCCATGACAGCTTCTTCAACTAGTAATGTATGGATTTACCCTTGGACGGTATCTACTACAACCAGTGGAATAGTATCTGCTACTGTCTCTGCTAATGATTTAGCAAATAATGCATATTCTGGAATAGAGAGCATAACATTTACTATCGACAATTCTGCTCCTAATGTAACCTTAACTGATAATGACTCTGACAACCTAGTGATTGGCTCAAATGT
The DNA here is from genome assembly GCA_045561915.1 of Flavobacteriaceae bacterium. Classification (GTDB taxonomy): domain Bacteria; phylum Bacteroidota; class Bacteroidia; order Flavobacteriales; family Flavobacteriaceae; genus MS024-2A. The sequence continues at coordinate 60,725 of JBJKWV010000001.1, read as the reverse complement.
AGTAAATATAATTGCCACTTTTAGTGAAGCAATGGCATCCACTCCTACAATTAATATAGGAACAGAAGTATCCAATGTTTTGATGACTGCTTCCTCAACTTCTAATATTTGGACTTATCCTTGGACTGTATCAACTACGACAAGTGGAATTGTTACAGCAACAGTTTCAGGATCAGATGTTTCAGGAAACAATTACTCTGGAACTGATAGTATTACATTTACAATTGATAATTCTGCTCCTCAAATCATATCCTCAGGGTTAACCTCAGATAATTTATTTTTCAACATAACATTTGATGAAAATGTTTTTACTGATTTAATAAGTGGCCAGGGATCTAACTCATTGCAAACTTCCGATTTTGAATTTTCTATTTCATCAAGCTCTAGTTATTCATTATTGAGTCAAAATCCCCAGTCAATAACTCAAAGTGGAACTTCATATGCACTTGAAATTCCGGCTCAGGGATTTGGTAATGGTTTAGGAACCATTTCACTCAATATTTCAAATAATTCAATTTATGATATAGTTGGAAATTCTTTTTCGTCAACCATTACAAAAAATTTAAATGACAATCTTTTAGTCTATTATGATTTTTCTAATGTTAATTCATACAATGGTAATGCAACTTCATCTTCAAATAAAACAGTTTCAAATTTAAATGGAAATTCAAATAATGGGGAAATTAAGGGAGTTAGTAATGTTTACTATGAATCATTTAATGATGCAATTTATTTTGACGGTAATTCCGGAGGTGAAAAAGGAATTGCCATTTCTGATTTAAATTATGTGACAGGTGATTCGGATGAAATTAATGAATTAACCATTTTATCGAGAATAAAACTTAGCTCAACCACTTCAAATCATGGCAATGACCAAAGGATACTTTTTTCTTTTGATAGGTCTGCAGTTTTTAGATTTTCCGTTGGTTCTGATCAAAATAGTAATGCTGCTGGTAAGTTAGCCTTTCATTTTGCAAACTCTGATAAGCATGCTCAATCTACTGGTGGATCTCATGACACCTATGCAGTTTCGCAAACACTCGACCTTAGGGATAATAAATGGCATGATGTTGCTGTTTCATTCAAAGCAAATACTTCTAATGGCTTGAAATTTTATGTTGATAATAGTTTGGTTTATAGCCATCCAGATTCATTTAAACCAATTTCAAATCAAACAGATAGTGAAACACCTCGTTATGGTTGGGTTGGAAATGGAAGTGAAAGTAATTCTGCAGGATCATCTACAGGACCTGATCATTTATTCTTAGGATATGTACAATCACTTAAGTATTTCAATAAGCAATTAGATCAATCATTTTTAAATGGTATAGATCAATCAGGACCTAATGTTCAATTATCTGATACTGACACAGATAATTTAGTTTCTGCTAGTGATGTAGTAACTATAACAGCCAAATTTAGTGAATCATTGTCATCATCGCCAACAATAAGTTTAAGCGGGGCATTTACAAATGCAACAATGACTGCGTCATCAACAGCTAATATTTGGTTTTATAAGTGGATAGTTGAAGAATCTTTTAATGGCACCGGATTTGCTACTGTATCAGGATCAGATAAATCCGGAAATTTATACTCAGGAACTCAAAGTATTACTTTTAAAGATCTCATTCCTCCAAAGATATCATCAACTTCAGTCCAAGATCAAAACGAATATGTTGATATAATTTTTGATCAGCCAGTCTATGGAAATATTAATGCTAGCTCAAGTATTACTTCCAGCTCCTTTTCTATCGTACAAACCTCAGGATCAAGCTTGACTTTAAATATTCTTGGATTTAGGGCAAATAATAGTACTACATTTTCAAGTGATTCTCAACTGTCAGGTGGAGAAACTACAATTAGAATATTTATGGATTTATCAAGTTTAAGTCCAGTTGGGTCTGAAGTTTTTTCGGTTAGTGCAACAAATTCATCTTCTATATTTGATATTAATGGAAATGGTATGTTAACCTCTCAAAGCAGTAGTTTCACATTAAAACTTCCTATATCTGGCCCTGTTAATCCAGTTAAATCTACTATATCTGTTGTTCCCGAGGAAATGATAGCCAATGGAAGCAACATTGCTATTGTAAAGGTTCAAGCTAGGGATAGTTTAGGCCTAAGCTTCTTTAGCGGTGGAGATGATATAATAATTTTTAATTCTTCGGGTGATCTTCCTACTATTGATAATCTTGACGGAACTTATACTGTAAATTTCAAACCTGAGGAAATCAACTTAGCAAAAAAGGATATTGTTTTTGGATTTAAGGTTGCTGGAATCGATGGAAGTAATTCAACTTTACTTACACTCCATCAGGATAAAGATGGTGATGGAGTTTATAGTACAAATGATTTATGTCCAGCTACAAAAGAGGGTTTTGAAGTTGATGAAAATGGGTGCGCACTATATCAAAAAGATACTGATAAAGATGGAGTTTTTGATGACTTAGATCAATGCCCTGAAACTCCTGAATTTGAAAAAAATAACGTGAAAGGAACTCCAAGATATGGAGAAATGATTCCAACTGAAGTAGATGAAAAAGGCTGCGGTGCATCACAGCGTGATAGTGACGGAGATGGAATTGTAGATAATTTGGATAATTGCATAGAAACTGCTAATCAAGATCAGTTAGATTCAGATCAAGATGGCATAGGAGATGTTTGTGACACCAATAATCCTTTACCAGAGATCACAACAACCGAAATAAATTTTGTTCAGCTTCCACCAAACGGAACCATAATTGGTAAGATTAATGCAACTGATGCAGATGGAGAAACCTTGACTTTTAGTCAGCCTAATTCAATATTTTCAGGTATACTTTCAATTTCTGCAGACGGAACAGTAACTTCTATATATGGAGCAGCACTTGGTTTTAACTCATCATTTAATGGGGAATTACTCACTTTTTCTTTAAGTGACGGAACTAATGAAATAAAAGGATCTGTTGTTGTTTTATTAGAAGATAAACCCCGTCCTCCTGAAATTATCATTAATACTTTTGAAATAAGTGAAGATGCTGAGGTGGGAACTTTAGTTGGTTTTGTTGAGGCCAAAGATCCGATGGGAGTTGGGATTGAAAGTATTAATTTTTCTGGAGATGGTTATCTAGAACTTGTTAATGGAAATCAACTAAAAACAATACAGTTATTGGATTATGAGGAAATTAGATCACATACATTTAATATAACTGCTAGGGCCTCAGATCAGCCTGGAGTACCTGGACTTTCAACATCTATATCAGGATCTCTTGAGGTAATTGACATTCCTAACACTACCTACACAGGTCGCTTTTTCATCTCTATCTTCGATGTTGATAATGAAACTTTGGGGGCAAAAGTAGGACCCAGTCGTTACTTTAATCCTCACAACAAAGGTGTTGGAAAATGGAAAGTGAAAAAGAAAATTAAAGGTGGTGCTGATGCGAGTAAATTTGTTATTAAATCTAGAAATAATGCTCAACAAAAAACAGATGAGGTTATCGAAGACGAAAATGAAGATTATTTAGCCTTTATTACTCCTCCTGATTATGAAAATCCTGGTGATGCAAATAAAGACAATATTTACGAAGTTGAAGTTGAATATATCAATACTGCTGACGGTCAGCCTGATGTGCCTATATCAGTAACTCAAAGAAATATTAGAGTTCCTGAGGGTAAGTCTGAAGCTATAGAACTTCAATCTCAACCAGTGCTCCCAACGGATGACAATGACGGTGATGGAATTGTAGATATTTTAGATAATAGTCCACTTGTCTCAAACCCAGATCAAACTGATGTTGACGGTGACGGTATTGGAGATGCGACTGATGATTTTGATCATGATGGAGTTTGGAATCCTTTTGACATATGTCCTGATACTCCTGATGGAGAATTAGTTAATATTGAGGGATGTTTGATTTATTATTTGCCACCTAACAACTTTTCAATTTCCAAAACAGAAAAATGTGCTGGGCAAAACAGTATTAACCTAACCGTAGTGGATGGTACATTGACATATAATGTCAAAGTTAGTGGTGGAATTTCTGTTTTTGATACTTTTACAGGGAGCAAATGGAATTTAGATCAACTATCTGCTGGAGTTTACGATATTTGTGTAAGTGTGGAAGGGGTAAATCCTCTAGAGTTTGAACGTTGTTTTCAGATAACTATCTCAGAGCCAAGCCCACTTGTTGTTAGCAGCTTCTTTAGCAAAGCAAATCAGAGTGTAAGTTTTATTTTAGATGGTGGCTCGAGCTATCAAATGACTCACAATGGAAAAACGACTCAAACCTCCAGCAATAAACATACCATTTCTTTAGAGAAGGGAATCAATAACATATCAATCTCAACAGGTATAGAATGTCAGGGATTATTCCAAGAAACTTATCTAAATTCATACGAAGTTAAGTATGCGCCGAATCCCTTTGAAGAAGAATTACAACTTTATATAGGGGGACAAGATAATATTGTAGAAATTGGAGTCTATTCTTCTAATGGACAATTAATTGATTATCATAACATATCACTGCCTTTTGGTGTAAGAAATTATACCTTAAATACAGCTAAATATAAAACAGGGGTTTATATTATTAATATAAAAGGAGAAACGCTTGATCAGTCAATTCAAGTTATCAAAGAATAAGTATGAAAAAAAATATTTTACTTTTTGGAGGTTTAATTATGCTATTAAATAGTTGTGCACCTGAGGAGACTATTCCTGTAAATCCTTCAGCTCCAAACCTAATTAGTCCTGCTAATGATGAAACCTGTTTAGATGGAACTTCAATAAATGACAGTCAAAGTAATGTTGAATTTAGATGGTCTTCAGCTGCAAATACGATATCGTATGAATTAGTTGTAACTAATTTATTAACTCAATCTTCTCAAACATATCCTGCTACATCAAATCAAACAACTGTGGCTTTAAGCAAGGCAGAACCCTATAACTGGAGTGTAAAAAGTTTTGGAGAGGTTGGATCAATTCCATCTGAAAGTGTACAATGGAAGTTTTATTTAGCTGGAGATGCAATAGTTAATTACGCGCCGTTCCCCTCTGAGCTAATCTCCCCTCAGTCAGGAGCAAATATTACACCAGACATAAATAATCTTGTTACACTTATTTGGAATGCATCCGATGTTGATGGTGACTTATCACAATTTGAGATTTATTTGGATGAAAGCGATGCAAGTACACTAAATACAACACTTGAGTATCAATCAGAGGAAGAAAGGATAGAAGTTGAAGTTAAAAATAATACTACTTATTATTGGAAAATTATTGCTATTGATAATAATAAAAATCAATCTAGCTCTGGTGTTTACGCCTTTAGAACAAATTAAAATGGAACTATTAGCTTATACCTTGGCAATTTTTGGATTTTTTATGCTAGTGAAAGGAATTAAACCTACAATTGAATGGATTAATAAAATGACAAATAAGGGTTTGGCAAAGGCTATAGCTTTTATAGCTATTTTCCTGACATTATGCTTCTATTTATTTTCATCAATTAATTATCTTTTATCTTTTTGAATAAATTCGAATGATTTTGGATAAATTTATTATGAGGGTTAAGGCTTAAAGAATTCCTCTTCAGTTATTCTAAAATAATTCCCATCTTGAGAAGGATCAAAAAAAAAGTTAAATTTATGCCTATCTCCATAATTCACTGTAGTTCTTTCTAAATCTTCGAAGAAAAATTCCTTAGACTTGAACTGGACATACAATCTTGTAATTGGTAACTTATCAAATGTATATTGATCATTGTTCCTAATATATACGTGGCGTATAAATTTTTTTCGTTGATCTCTAATAACAACAATAATATCGTGATCAACTTCATTAACAAGTTCTAAAGAAGAATTGGAAATATCATTAAATTTTTCTTCTGGAAATCGATTTTTAAAAGTTTTATCACCAGTCTGTCCCCGTTGAGAATAAATTAGGCCTACACTCAGAAATAATAATAAATATAAGACACAATTATTATTCATATAAAAAGTTTTCTTAAATTTAAGAAAGGTATTTTGAATTTAAATTGCAAATTTAAGTGAAAGTTAGAAAATCTGTACCTGCTAAATTTTTAATTTATTTCTTTAAAATTATATATATTTAAATTAATATTTACATATCAATAAATGAAACAAAAAAAACAACATTCAAGACGAAATTTTATTAAAAAAAGTATTGCTGCATCAAGTATATTTATTGTGCCTAGAAATGTCCTTGGCGGCCCAGGATATATCTCGCCTAGTGATCAACTAAACATTGCCGCTATAGGGTCTGGAGGGAAAGGTGGTAGCGATATAAGAAACGCTTCAGTTCAGGGTCGTGAACGTATAGTTGCACTTTGTGATGTTGATTTTTCTGGTGATGCAAAAAGAACAGTAAAAAGATTTCCAAAAGCAAAATTATACGATGACTATAGAAAAATGCTTGATAAGCACAGAAATATTGATGCTGTAACAATATCTACACCTGACCATGTTCATGCTCCTGCCGGTATGTTTGCTATGGAACGTGGTAAGCACGTTTACATTCAAAAGCCAATGGCTCATAATATAAGAGAAGCACGAATGTTAACCGAGATGGCTCGTAAACAAAAAGTAGTTACACAAATGGGTAACCAAGGGGGTTCAAATCCGCTACTTAATATGGTTCAAGATTGGATTGATAGTGGAAAAATTGGAGCTGTTTCTGATGTAAAAATATGGACAAATCGTCCAGTATGGCCTCAGGGTGTAAAGATGCCAAAATCTAATCCTAGTTTAAAACCAGAAGCATTAAATTGGGACTTATGGTTAGGACCTGCAAAAGAAAAACCATATACACCAAACATGCATCCTTTCAGTTGGAGGGGATGGTGGGATTACGGAACTGGCGCTTTGGGTGATGTAGGTTGTCATTTAATTGATATTCCTTTCCGTACTCTGGGACTAAAATATCCAACTGCTGCAGAATGCAGCGTAGGCAGTGTATTCTCTAAAATGTGGTCTCCTGACTATTTGCCAGAAGGTTGTCCACCTTCTTCTTTAATCACTATTAGTTTTGATGCTACAGAAAAAAGTAAGTCTCCTATTCAAATGACCTGGAGCGATGGCGGCATAAGACCACCGCATCCAGAAATTATCCCTGCAAATAGTGATATTGGAGGTACTGATAGTGCTAATGGAGTTCTTATAATTGGAGAAAAAGGAATAATTTCGACAAATATTAATGACAGCTCTCCTCTAATGCCAAAATTATATCTTAACGATGGGACTACTGATTTTGGTCCTGAAGTTGAAAAAATGCCCGAACCAGAGTACGGACACCAACGAAAGTGGGTAGACGCCTGTAAAGCGGGATTCAATAGTAAAGAGCATCTAAGTTTAACTTCTTCCTTTGACTATGCAGGTCCTATGACAGAAACTGTGCTTATGGGAAATTTAGCTATAAGAAGTTATATGCTTAGAGAAGAAAAAGGAAATGGTCGAGTTGATTATTTTGCACGTAAAAAACTTCTTTGGGATGGAGATAATATGAAGATCACAAATCTAGAAGCTGCAAACCAATTTGTGACTCGTAATTACAGAGAAGGTTTTAAAGTATAATTTATTTTTCAAATCACTTTTTATATCCTGTTCTTTTGAGCAGGATTTTTTTTTTCGTTTATAATTAAATTAAAAAAAAACCAAATAAAACATGTTAAGAGAAGATTTAGAGTACTTTCGCAGCCATAATGTAATGTATGTTAACTTTTAAATCCCTTGGTCTCAACCAAAAATTATTAAAAGCAGTTGAAAAATTAGGTTTTGAATCTCCCACGGAAGTTCAACACAAAGTAATTCCCGTTCTTTTAAAAGAGAAGACAGATTTAGTAGCTTTAGCTCAAACTGGCACTGGTAAAACAGCAGCTTTTGGATTTCCTATGTTACAAAAAATTGATATAAATAATCGAAATACTCAAGGTTTGATTATATCGCCTACTAGAGAATTATGTCTACAAATCACAAATGATATGACTAGTTACGGTCAAAATTTAAAAAATCTGAATATTGTTGCTATTTATGGGGGCGCAAATATTACTGAGCAAGCAAGGAAAATAAAAAGGGGATCCCAAATTGTTGTAGCCACTCCGGGACGCCTTAAAGACATGATAAAGCGTAAAATGGTTAATATCAGTGCGATCGAATTTTGTGTTTTAGATGAAGCAGATGAGATGCTTAACATGGGGTTTTATGAAGACATTAAAGATATACTCAAAAATACTCCCAATAATAAAGATTCTTGGCTATTTTCTGCAACGATGCCACCCGAAGTTAGTGTCATAGCAAAAAAATTTATGCATGCACCTAAAGAAATTACAGTGGGAACAAAAAACTCTAGTGCAAAAAACATTGATCATCAGTATTATATTGTAGGAGCTAGAGAACGTTATAATGCTTTAAGAGTGGTCTTAAGTTTAAATCCAGAAATTTTTGGATGTGTTTTCTGTAGAACAAAAATTGAAACTCAAAAGGTGGCAGATAGGCTAATTAATGACGGTTACAAAGCAGCTGCAATACATGGAGACTTGAGTCAAAATCAAAGGGATACTGTTATGAAATCATTCCGTTTGAAAAAAATACAGCTGCTAATTGCTACAGATGTTGCTGCTCGCGGAATTGATGTAGATGACATTACACATGTAATCAATTATCAACTACCTGATGAGATTGAAGTTTACACTCACAGAAGTGGAAGAACAGGAAGAGCAGGAAAGCAAGGAACTTCTGTTATTTTTATAACTAAATCTGATCAACGAAAAATTCGGATGATTGAAAATAAGTTACAAATAAAAATAGCTAAGAAGGAGATGCCTTCACCCGAGGTAATATTTAATAATAAAGTTAAAAACTGGATAGATCAAATTAAAAGCACTCCTGTTAAAAGTGATTTAAAAACATACCTGCCAAAAGCTATAGAGTCTTTGATTGAGATAGACAAAGAAACTCTTATTGAGTTAATGTTATCAAGAGAGTTTAGGAATTTTGATTTCAATTCAAAATCAAATGATCTTACTGATCGAGGAAAAGAAAGGGTAAATAAACGTGATCGTTCTGAAAAAAAAATAAATGCTCCCCATGATAAAGATCGTTTTTTTATAAATGTTGGAGCGCGGGATAAATACGAATGGCAATCGTTAAAAGATTTTTTACGTTCTTTTTTAAATTTAAGTCAGGATGATGTTTTCCAAGTAGAAGTAATGAAAAACTTTTCGTTTTTTTCAACTCATAAGAAACATAGAGATTTTGTGCTTAAGTCATTTGAAAATCTTATAATGGATAATAGAAAAGTAAATGTAGAACTTACAAAAAAAGGTAAAACTTACTCGCTAAAGTCAGGTGTTAAAAAGAAAAAAAGTGGTTTTAAAAAAAAGAAATTTAGATAGTCTATAGTTTACGCATCCATATATTTCTATAACTCACTAAATCTCCATGATCTTGTAAGGTTAGTGTACGTCGACTATATTCAGGAGATTCATAATCTGATCCTCTGTCGCCCGGCATATCATCTCTTCCATTTTTTGGAACACCAATATATTCTGTTGTTCCTAGTATCTCAACATTATTCTGAACTAAAACTCCATTTAGAAAAATAGTGAACGATCCTGATTTTATTTTTTGACCCTCTGAATTAAATTTAGGTTCATTAAAAATGATATCATAAACTTGCCATTCTCCGGGTTTTCGAGTAGAGTTTACCAACGGGATATGTTGTTTATATATTGAGGATGCTTGTCCATTTGAATATGTTCTATTGTTGTAGCTATCTAAAACTTGAACTTCATATCGTCTTTGGAAGAAAATACCGCTATTTCCCCTACCCTGCCCTTTTCCTTTGATTACAGTTGGAGTCTTCCACTCGATATGGAATTGAATAGATCCATGTTCTTCTATAGTTTCTATCCCTCCTTTACCTGGTTTCACTGTCATTGACTTGTCTTTATTAAGTGTCCATTGGACTGGTTTTTTAGTGTTTCCGTGTTGCCATTTTAAAAAATCTGTTCCATCAAAAAGTATGATTGCATCACTTGGAGGAGCAGATGATTTTCCTGGAGTTACTACTTTAGGTTCAGGATGCCATACCTCGGTATCTTCTGGATTAAGTTTAATCTGAGAAGATACTGTTTGAACAATTAAAAAAAAGAAAAATAAATATTTCATTAATACAAGTTTAGTTAATACCTAATATCATTAAAATTAGTAAAATTTATTATGGTAAAATTACATGAACAAGAGGATGTAAATGTTTTTTTATATTTTTAAAAAAAAATTGGAATAAATGGAGATGATAATGGGGTATTTTGAATCGATTTCTTCTGCACACAGAAGTTTGATTTTAGTTGGCGGCTTAAGTTTCTTTTGGATTTTGGAAGGAAACTTTTCTCTATTTCGGTTTGAATATAAAAAGTGGAAACATGCTTTACCCAACCTATTTTTTACTTTAACCACTATTTTAATAAATTTTTTACTTGCCTTTCTTTTATTGAATACTTCAGATTGGGTTGTTAACAATAAATTTGGTGTTTTACACTTAATTTCTGAGCTTCCTGTTTGGCTTGAAGTCTTTATAGGACTTTTATTGTTAGATTTAATAGGAGCCTACACGCCTCATTGGTTAGAACACAAGATAAAACCACTTTGGATGATTCATTTGGTTCATCACAGTGATCATCATGTTGACACTACAACAGCTAATAGACACCACCCTTTGGAAAGTTTTATTCGTTTTGGTTTTACTTTATTAGGAGTTTTTTTAGTCGGAACTAACATTGGAATCATAATGCTTTATCAATCAATATCTCTAATATCGACTCAATTCACTCATGCAAACATAAAACTTCCAAAAAAAATAGATCTTTATCTCAGCTATTTATTTGTATCACCAGATATGCATAAGACACATCATCACTATCGACTACCATACACTGATGCTAATTACGGAAATATTTTTTCGGTCTGGGATCGAGCTTTTGGAACCTACCTCCCTTTCGATAGAGAAAAACTAATTTATGGAGTAGATGTATTTTATGATGAAGAAGCAAATAGTCAAATTAATAAACTCTTAAAACAACCTTTTCAACCATATTCTAAACCAACCTTAAATCCAAAAACTGAAGTTTAGTTAAATAAATTTATTAGGTCTGGTAAACCATGACTAGTTTGCTCCCCGCTTGTCATGTTCTTTAGAATAAAAGAATTTTCCTTTAATTCTTCTGAGCCTATTAGTATTACTTTTTGAATACCCTTTGAATTCGCATAATTCAATTGTTTTTTAAGCTTAGCCTCACTTGGATATAGCTCGCAAGTAATATTCTTATTTCTCAACTGAGTTAGATATGAATAAGCAACTTTTGCTGCCTTTTCTCCAAAATTTGTAAACAAAACTTGTGTTCGAGATGATAGTGTTTCTGGAAAAATTCCTAATTCATTCATTAATAAATAAATTCTTTCAAATCCAAAGGAAATTCCAATTCCACTCATATTTTTTAACCCAAAATTACTTGTAAGATTGTCATAACGACCTCCACCTCCAATAGATCCAATTTTAACTGCATCAGGGGCTTTGACCTCAATAATCATTCCTGTATAATAATGAAGACCACGAGCAAGAGATAAATCAAATTCTAATTTTACTGATTCAAGTTCTTTGTCTTTAAATTGATCTAAAACAAACTTTAACTCTGATAAACCCTCCAAACCTTGTTCTTGAGAAGAAAGTAATTCTTTTAGTATGGATATTTGATTTTTCTTCTCCCCATGTAGATTCAGAATTTTTTCAATGATTTTTAGAGATCCATCTGAAAAATTATTTTTAGCCAATTCATTTAAAACTCCCTGACGGCCAATTTTATCAATTTTATCTAAAGTAGTTGTGAAATCAATTAATTTAGAGCTTTCATTTAATAGCCCCATAATTCCAGCTAAAATTCTTCTATGATTTACTTTTAATACAACTCCTTTAATTTTTAAAGCTGAGAAAGCCCTATCATACAAAGAAATCATCTCAACCTCTTGCCAAAGTGAACGCTCACCAACAATATCTGCATCACATTGATAGAATTCTTGATATCGACCGTGTTGTGGGCGATCAGCTCGCCATACAGGTTGAATTTGATACCTTCGGTATGGAAAAATTAGTTCGTTTTGATGTTGAGCAACGAAACGTGCAAAAGGAACTGTTAGGTCATATCTTAATGCTTTTTCAGATATAGAACGTGTAAATTTATGATTATCGCCATCTGAAAAAGCTTCTAAATCTGCTTTTTTAATTTTTTCTCCAGAATTTAAAATTTTAAATACTAGACGATCTCCCTCTTCACCATAAACACCAGTTAAAGTTTCTAAACGTTCAAAACTTGGAGTTTCAATTGGACTGAATGCGAAAGACTCAAAAGATTTTTGAAGAATATTTTTTATATAATTACGCTTAGATAATTCTTCGGAGGTAAAATCACGAGTACCTTTTGGTGTAGAGGGTTTAATTGACATTTTTATAAAATCTTAAACAAATATCTTCTATTTTGCTGAATTGTAAAAATAACTTTTCAATAGCTCATAACGTTTCCCATCTGAAATTACAGATCCTTTTCTAAGATAATCATATATAAATTCATTTCGAGAAGGGGTATACACATTTGTTGATTCAAATATGTCTACTTTCTCTGATTTTAATAAAGTTAAAACTTTTTTGAAACCTTCAGCCGTATTTAAATCAGCTAATTTTTTGTCTATTTTTACTATCAAAGCATCTACTGAATTTTCCTTAGTATGAAACAAAAATATTTGACTTACAGTCGAAAATTCAAGATATTGACAGTTTGACAAGATCTTTTCCCATACTAAATCACTGAAAGAATTTAAATATTTATCAACTAACTCTGGTTTTTTTGATTTAATAATTAGCCAATCTCTTTTATCTATATTTTGAGATGCTAAAAAAAGAGTAAACTCTCTATGCATTTCATTAAATTGAGCCTCAGATAGTTTGTGATATTTCAATGTGCTGTAAATAAAAAACCCACTTTGTAGTGGGCTTTTTGAGTTATGATTTTGAGTCAGGCACAATTTCAAAAGGCAATTCAAAATGTACTTCTCTGTGAAGCCTAATATTTGCTTCATACTTTCCGAGACGCTTTATGATTTTCCCTGGTAATGTTATATGTTTTTTATCAATTTCAGAAGACAGAGTGCTTATTGCCGCTGCAAGATCTGAGTTAGTAATTGATCCGAAAAGCTTATCTCCAGATCCTACCTTCGAAGGTAGTTTGATATCAAGCGATTTAATTTCTTTTGCCCTTTTGTTTGCTTCGTCAATAACAGATTTTTCCTTGAAGGCACGTTGCTTTAAGTTTTCGTTTAGAACCTTCTTCGCAGAAACAGTAGCAATGACAGCTTTTCCTTGCGGAATAAGAAAGTTTCGTCCATAACCATTTTTCACATTAACGATATCATCTTTAAATCCAAGATTTTGAATATCCTCTTTTAAAATTAATTCCATAATTATGTTTTTGTTATTTCAACATATCAGCAACATATGGCATCAAAGCCAAATGACGAGCTCTCTTTACTGCTACAGAGACTTTACGTTGATACTTTAATGAGGTTCCTGTAAGCCTTCTTGGTAAAATTTTTCCTTGCTCATTGACAAATTTCAATAAGAAATCAGAATCTTTATAATCTATATATTTTATTCCTGATCTTTTGAAACGACAATACTTTTTTTGCGTTGAAGTATCTATGTTTAAAGGGGTTAAATAACGTATTTCCCCTTCCTTTTTTCCAGAATTTTGTTCTTCTATCTTAGACATTATTTATGATTTTGCTTTAATTCTTTTTTTCCTTTTTTCTGCCCATGCTTGTCCATGTTTATCTAATTTTACAGTCAAATAACGCATCACACGCTCATCGCGTCTAAATTCTACTTCTAGAGCAGGGACCGCGTCGCTAGATGCAGCAAATTCAAAAAGATGATAGAAGCCACTTTTTTTGTTTTCTATAGGATAGGCTAGTTTTTTAAGTCCCCAATTTTCCTGATTGGAAATCGAACCTTTTTGAGACTTAATTAGATCTATATATTTTTGAACTGCTTCCTCAATCTGAATTTCAGAAAGAACGGGATTTAAAATGAAAACAGTTTCGTATTGATTCATAATATTATTTTAGGATTGCAAAAATACGTTTCTGATTATTTAAACCCAAACAAATCAACGATTATTATTAATATTAAATTCAACTTATTTTTAATTATATAACGTTTTCACAATTTTGTTATTTACTTTTTAAATAGAATTTAGAAATATATCTGCCTTTAAGTTATTAGTGGGGATCAACATCAAAATTCACTCTTATATTTCTAAAGGCTGCTATAGCTTGAAAACTTTTGTAAGTTTTTTTGAGGAGACTTTTCACTTGATTTGAATTTAATTTATAATCTATTTTAATTAGTAGTTGTTTAATAAACTGATTTCTTACTCTGCTAATAGCAGGAAAAACGGGTCCCAAAACTGAACCTCGATAAGACTGCTTAAATACATTTGAAAACCATTCTGATGAGATGTTTAATGTTTCATATTGACGACTTTTAAAAGTTATTCTTATAATTCTAAAATAAGGTGGATAATGATAATTTTTACGCTCTATTTCTTGAGATGTGTAAAGACCTTCATAGTCATGTTCCAAGACATTTTTCAAAATAGGATGATGAGGTTGAAAAGTCTGTATTATAACCTTCCCTTTATTATCTGATCTTCCTGCGCGTCCTGCAACTTGACATAACATTTGATAACTTCTTTCATGAGCCCTAAAATCTGGTAGGTTTAAAACGTGATCAGCATTAATGACTCCAACTAGTAAAACATTTTTAAAATCTAATCCTTTTACAACCATTTGAGTACCTACTAAAATTTGAACTCTTTCATTCTCAAAACCTTCTATAATTTTATCAAAATCCCATTTACCCCTTGTGCTATCCCAATCCATTCTACCTACTGAAGCTTTTGGGAAAAGTTTTTTAATCTGCTCTTCAATTTGTTGAGTACCATAACCTTTAGTTGATAATGTTGTCATTCCACAAGAGTGACAACTATTGGGCATGGAAATGTTATATCCACAGTAATGACAACACAATTGATTTTTCACCTGATGATATGTGAGTGAAACGTCACATTGAGTACATTGTGGAGAATATCCACAACTAAGACATTCCAAAATAGGTGCATAGCCCCTTCGGTTTTGGAATAAAATTACTTGTTTTCCATGAGTTAAAGTTTCACTTATAGATTCAACAAGACTTTCAGAAAAAACACCTTTCATGTTTTTTTTTCGATGTGCCTCTTTGAGGTTAACAAGTTCAATTTTAGGTAAAGAGACACCACCAAAACGTTCTTTTAATTTTACCCAACCATATTTTTCAGTTCTAACATTTTCTGCTGTTTCCATAGATGGCGTTGCTGATCCCAATAGTACTTTAGCTTTCATACTTTGAGCAAGGTAGATTACACTATCTCGAGCTTGATATCGAGGAGCAGGATCAAATTGTTTATATGAGTTTTCATGTTCTTCATCTACAATGACCAAGCCTAAATCTTGAAAAGGCAAAAAAATAGAGGAACGGGCACCGACTATTATTTTTCTTTGGGAATTTTTATCTAAGACCTGATTCCATACTTCTGTACGCTCATGAATTGAAAACCGAGAATGATATACTAAAATCTGATCTCCAAATCTCGATGTTAAACGTTTTACAATTTGTGATGTTAGAGATATTTCTGGCAAGAGATAAAGCACTTGTTTTTTTGCTTTTATTTGTTCTTCAATTAAATTAATATAAACTTCTGTTTTTCCAGATGAGGTAACCCCTTCCAGAAGAACCACATCTTTGTTTAAAAATTGAGTCTTTATATTTTTTAATGCAATTGATTGGGATTTAGAAAGAGATTTTTCTATAATTTGATTCTTAACTTCCCTAATTAAAAGGCGATTTGTTTCTATGTAAGATTCTTCTAAAATTTTCCTATCAATTAAGGCTTTAACGTGAGAACTTTTTACCAGTGAAACCTCCTTTAATTTAGACACTTTATGCCATGAATTTAAATCCCCACCTTGATTAATTAATGCCATAATAATAGCCTTTTGCTTTGGAGCTCTTTCTAGTTTTATAAATACTTCTTCTAATTGATTTGATTTTCTGAAAACTGAAATCAGCCTAACCACTCTAACCTTTTTAGGCTTGAACTTCTCTTCAATTTTTTGGTGAATCATCGCCACTTTTTTATCTATCATATCTAGAACTAGGGGCATAACTTTATTGATTTCAGTGATTTTACTTATATCTTCTAAACTCAAATTTTGTTTATCAAGAGCTTCAAAAACAATATATTGTAAATCAGAAAGAGAGTCTAATTGTTCTTCTGTAACTTCACATTTTACTAAAACACTTTCACTTTCAATCATTAAGGCTGAGGGTAAAGATGCTCTAAGAACTTCTCCTTCAGTACACATGTAATAATTTGAAATCCAATTCCAGAAATCAAGCTGATTTATTGTAATCATAGGAGACTTATCCAAAATCATTACAATAGGTTTAGGTTCATATGTTTGAGGTGCTACTTTATGAACTTTAGTGACAATACCAGTATAAATTTTTTGTTTTCCAAATGAAACTGCAACACGAAATCCTGGACTTAACAAAACATATTGATCCTCAGTAATAAAATAAGTATAGGATTTAGGTAATGCCAATGGGAGTATAACATCTATAAAGTAAATATTCGAATTAATCTTCATCTAAAGATCTCTTTGGTTCTCTCTTAAACCTTGTCAATGTTGCATTCAATTCAAATCCAAGAAGTAATATATTAGAGTTAATCCATATATATAAGAGAAATATTAACAATGCTCCTATAGATCCGTACAATTGATTATAGTTAGAAAAGTTTTCAATGTAAATTCCAAAACCATAAGTTGTCAAAAAAAACAATAATGTAGTCATTAAAGAACCTGGAGTAAAAAAATGGTTTTTTCTTCCCTCAATAGTGCCAAAATAATATAGAATATTGACAGTTAGATAAACAAAAAGCCCAAAAAATATAGATTGACCAATTCTAGTCAATCTTATTTCAGAGGGAATTAAAGAATCTAGATTATTCAGAATATAAAATTCAAAATAAAAAAACATTATGACAGTTAGTAAAGAAAGTAAAGCCAATATAACACTTACACCTAAAGAAAGTAAATACTGTCTGAAGAAGCTTCTTGAAAAAGTGACATGATAAGAAACTTCAAAACTACCAAATATGGAAGAAATTCCATTAGCCGATAAAAATATAGAGAGTAAAAACACAGAAGACAGAAGACCTCCTCTTGGTTTATTTCTTATATCATCAAAAATATCAGAAAAAAAATTCTGGGTCTCAGGGGGAAGAAAAAGCTCTATATAATTCAAGAAAGTCTGATCAAAATTATCAATTTTAATAAATGGAATCATATCTATAAAGGGTACCAGGTTTAAAATAAAGAGAAGAAAAGGAAACAGTGCCATAAAAAAACTAAAGGAAATGCTTCCTGCTCTTGAGGTCAAAGCACCCTTTATGATTCCAATCATATACATTTCTAATAAATCATAAATAGAGAATCCATAAAATCCTGGTGGTTTTATAGCTTTTAAAAAGAGTACAATAGGCTTTATTAGAGGAAGTTGCAATATTTTTGACATGACTGAATTCCTTATATTACGTACAAAGATATAAGGCTAAATCATATGAAGAGATAAATACATTAAAAATTGAAAGCATTTGTAACTTTGACAAATGGAGATACAATTAATGTGTATTGGGAAAACTGACCGATCATTTTGGTCAGATGCTGTATTGGAATATCAAAAACGTCTAAAGCATTATGTTAGATTCTCCATTATATATCTACCTGAAATTAAAATATTAAAAAAAATAGATAAAATAAAAGTTAAAATACAAGAGGGTAAATTATTACTTCAAAAATTAAATCCAAATGACACTGTGATTCTTCTGGATGAAAAAGGAAAATCTTTAGACTCTAAAACTTTTTCTAAGGAAATTGAAAATTATATGATTAAAGGAAAAAAGAAAATTATTTTTGTAGTAGGAGGTGCTTATGGTTTTTCTGATGAAGTTTATGAGATTTTTCCAAACCGTTTTGCACTCTCAAAAATGACATTTTCTCATCAAATGGTAAGACTTTTCTTCTGCGAACAACTCTTTAGAGCATTCACGATTATTAATAATCATCCTTATCACAATCAATAATTCGAATAAATGAAAATTATCTTCGCTACTCATAATCAAAACAAAGTTGAGGAACTCAAACAAATTGTACCTTTAAAATACTCGCTTTTGAGTCTCAATGATATTGGTTGCATTAAGGAAATCAAGGAAACAGGAAGTACCCTTGAAGAAAATGCAAAAATAAAAGCTGATTATGTAAGATATAAATACGGTCTTGACTGTTTCTCTGACGATTCTGGACTTGAAATTGATGCATTAGGAGGTGCTCCAGGTGTTTATTCTGCCCGTTATGCCGGAGATCAAAAAAATAATGATGCTAACATTGAAAAAATTTGGAAAGAACTCAAGGGCATTAGAAATCCAAAGGCAATTTTTCGATCCGTAATTTATGTTCATTTAAATAAAAAAAAAATCTGTTTTCAGGGAAAGGTTGAGGGTAGTATTATTTATGAAAAACGTGGATTAGAGGGCTTTGGTTATGATCCTATCTTTATTCCCAAAGGCTATAAGAAAACATTTGCTGAATTAGGAGATACAACAAAAAACAAAATAAGCCATAGGGCGTTAGCAATAGTTCAACTTGTGAAACTCCTTGAAAGGACTTAATTATTTAACTAATTAGGTTTAGCATAAAAGGTTTTAAAAAAAAATTTATCATAAATTTATAACATGAGGAAGATTTGGGCTGTGGTATTATTTTTATTTGTCTTTAAAGGCATTTCACAAGAAAACTTCAGTGCAATTGTTGAAAATGAAAGTACAGGACTTCCTATGTCTAGTGTTCACGTTCTTAATCTTACCCAAGTTATCGGATCAATTACAGACCAGAAAGGCTTATTTAAAATTAAAGTTAACGTTAAAGACACTTTATATTTTTCATATTTGGGATTTAAGCCTTTAAAGATTGCTGTAACTAATGATATGCTAAAGTTCGGCAACTTCAAATTTGTAATGACTGAGCTAGCCTTTGCATTGGAAGAAATAGAGGTTAGACCATATCAGCTGACTGGATACCTAGATATTGATGTAAAAAATTCACCTATAAATACTGCTAAAAGGTACAGTATCTCGGGACTTCCAAATTTAGGCTATGAATCAGGCGGAAGAAATCCTAGAAATATTTCAAAAGCTATCGGAAATTTATTTAACCCATTAGACTTATTAAACAATATGTTCGGAAAAAATGCAGTTCAAATGAGAAAATTGAAGCGTATGCGTGAAGATGATGGAATAAAAAACCTTTTAATGTCAAAATTTGATCGCCAGGTTCTAATTCAACTACTAGGAATTAAACGAATTGATATCGATGAAATTTTGAGAAATTGTAATTATTCGGATGCTTTTATTAGTGAGGCAAATGATCTACAAATTCTTGAAGCTATTTCAAAATGTTATGAAGAATATCGATTATTACAATTATAGATAGATTTATCCATAATACTCTTTAATAATCCATAGTATTTAAAAATCATAACAATCATTTAAACGTTGCTAATTTAACTTGTATCTTTGCAGCACTAACATAATTATTATGCTTCTTACAGCGCTTAACGCTATTTCACCTATAGATGGTCGTTATAGATCTAAAACAAAACCGCTTTCAAATTATTTTTCCGAGGAAGCATTAATAAAGTATAGAATAAAGGTTGAAATTGAATACTTTATTAGTCTCTGTGAATTACCATTGCCTGAGCTTGAGGGATTCAATAAATCTCTTTTCAGTGAACTCCGCAGCATTTATCAACATTTCTCTTCGGAAGATGCACTAGAAGTAAAAGAGATAGAGATTATAACAAATCATGATGTTAAAGCAGTAGAATATTATCTCAAAAAAGAGTTTGATAAATTAGAATTACAAGCTTACAAAGAGTTTATTCATTTTGGATTAACATCCCAGGACATTAACAATACTGCAATTCCTCTTTCTATAAAAAACGCCACGCAAGATATATATTTACCATCCCTGGAGGAATTAATTAATAAGCTTAAAATGCTTGTTGAAGAATATAAGGACATCCCGCTATTAGCAAGGACACACGGTCAACCTGCATCTCCTACTCGACTGGGTAAAGAAGTAAACGTTTTTTTAAAGAGAATTGAAGCTCAAATGAAAACACTAATTCAAATTCCATATGGGGCTAAATTTTCTGGAGCAACAGGAAACTTTAATGCCCACCATATTGCATACCCAAACATAGATTGGAAATACTTCGGGAGTAAATTCGTTGAAAAAACTTTGGGCTTAAATTTTTCATTTCCAACAACTCAAATTGAACATTATGATTCCTTTGCTGCCCTGTGTGACAACCTTAAGAGAATTAATACAATAATTATTGATTTAAATAGAGATATATGGCAATACATCTCTATGGATTATTTTAAACAAAAGATTAATGACAATGAAATAGGATCTTCAGCTATGCCTCATAAAGTGAATCCAATAGATTTTGAAAACTCTGAGGGTAATCTTGCACTCGCAAATACAATTTTTGAATTTTTCGCTGTTAAATTACCAGTTTCTCGTCTTCAACGCGATTTGACTGATAGTACAGTTTTAAGGAATATTGGAGTTCCATTTGGTCACACATTGATTGGTATCAAGGCTACTTTAAAAGGTTTAAATAAGTTAGTGGTTAACACCTCTAAAATCGAATATGACTTGAACAACAATTGGGCGGTAATTACTGAAGCAATTCAAACTATTTTAAGAAAAGAAGGGTATCCTAATCCCTATGAGGCATTAAAAGAACTCACCAGAACAAATGATTCCATTAATCATGATGTAATTCAACAATTTATCGATAAACTCGATGTTAAAGAAGATATAAAGACAAAACTTAAAACTATTACACCATTTAATTATACAGGAATATAAATCCTATGGAATTTTTAAAATTACTATTTATTCCCTCTATTTATTTAACTTTGAATGGATAATAATTCAAATATATTATGAAGTATTTTATTAGTAAAAATACTTTTGCCACTCTACTTATAGCACACTTTATAGTAACAGGTTGTTCAAAAGATACAGTTGAGGAAAAGCTTATTGGCTCAAATCTAGACAGTGATGATATCGCTGTTAGTTTATTAGGCGAACTACAGATTAGTGATTTTGTTTGGAAAGGGTTAAATGAATTTTATTACTGGCAGGAAGATGTAGATGATCTTTCAGATGAAAAATTACTTGATCAAAAGTCATATGGCCAATACATTAGTGAAAATCCAGATGCAGAATCTTTTTTTGAAACGCTAAAATACCCTAATGATCGTTTTAGCTGGATTCAAGATGATTATAAAGTATTGGAAAATTCACTACAAGGTATCATTGCGTCAAATGGAGTAGAGTTTGGTTTATTATATGCATGCCAGAACTGTAACGAGTTAGTAGGTTTTGTAAAATATATTTTGGAGGGCTCAGATGCGGAAAATAAAAATATTCAAAGGGGAGATTTTTTCACAGGAGTTAATCAAAAAATCTTAACAGCTAGTAATTATAGATCACTGCTTTTTGGTGATAACCTAACCTATACACTTAATATGGCCTCAGCAAAAAATGGTGCTTTAGCTAGTAATGGTATTAATGTTGAATTAACTAAGGAAGAAAATTTTGAAACAAATCCTATTCAAATTAGCAAAAGTATCACCTTGAATAACGAAACAGACGGTTATACTGGCATTGTAGGTTATATAATGTATAATCAATTTGTTGCAGATAAAAGTAATGAACTTAATAAAGTATTTGCAGAATTTAAAGCTGAAGGAATTTCAGATCTTATTATAGACTTAAGATATAATGGGGGTGGTTCTGTACAAAACTGTGTGGAATTAGCTAGTATGATCACTGGACAATTTACTTCAGAAATATTTGCTGAAGAACAATGGAACAATAAGCTACTTAAATATTTACGTGAACGGTTTGGAAAAGAAAGTTTGATCAATCGATTTACTTCGCAACTTTCCAATGGTGAACAAATTAGCTCTTTAAACTTAAATCGTGTTTTTATCATAACTACCTCTGAGTCAGCCTCAGCAAGTGAATTACTTATCAATGGATTAGATTCATATATTGATGTAATCCAAGTTGGGGAGCGAACCGTTGGAAAAAATGTTGGATCTATTACAGTTTATGACTATATCGATAATGAACAAACCAAAAATCCAGAACATACTTATGCAATGCAGCCAATTGTTCTTAAGATTGCTAATAATGACGGTTTTGCAGATTATTCTGATGGACTTTTACCTGATACTGACATTGAAGAAGATATAAAAGACTTGGGAATTTTAGGTGATTCTAATGAACGATTGCTTAAAGCTGTTATCGGTATTATAACTGGCACTGGAAAAAGAAATTTACCTAAAGCAAAAATGTCAAGAGCTCTTTTAGTAAAAGATCCCTTATTGCTTAGTCGTCAGCAAATGATAATTGAAAAAAAAGAAGTTCTGTCAAAATCAAGGTAATTCATAGCTAATTCCAGCTATTAAATTTCTACCTTTTGTAGCATATCCATCGATTTCTACATAATCAGTATTTAAGACGTTAGTTGCATGGACAAAAAGTTTTAATGGAATATTCAAAAGTTGATGAGAAATATTTAGGTTTAATAGCTTGTATGCATCTAATACAGTAATATTGTCCAAACCAAATCTTTTTCCAAAAAGTTGCATGGTTAAATTAACGTTCCAACTTTTTAAAAATGAATACGAGAGATTAGTTTGTGAAGAAAAATTTGGTAAATAACGTAAATCCCCATCATTTGTCTCTGTAAAAGTAATCTGCTGATCAATAAATATTTTGGAATTAATAAACCCTGAAAAAACAGTCTCTACACCATAATATCTCGCTTCTTTAAAAGCATTTTCATATCTATAAGTAACTAAATCATAAACTAATGATGGAGTTTCTAGACGACTAAAATAATTTGAAGAAAAACTCCATTTTTTATTATTAAAAATTAAACCTGCTTCAAAAGAACTGTTTTCCTCAGGTTTTAAATCAATATTTCCAGAATAAGGATCAAAAAGCTGATATAGGCTTGGAGCTATGAATGCAGTACTCAGAGCAGAATGAATCTTTAATGAATAATCATTACCATTTATGAGTCTCCATGAAGGGTTAATACTGTATGTAAATTGACTCCCATAATTAAAATTATTATTCCATCTTCCTCCCAGATTAATTCTAAAATCATCAGAAAATTTAGCTATAAAATTTCCAAAAAAATCATTTTGTGTTGTTTTTTGACCACCTTCATAATCAGCAAAATTTTGCTGAATTAAAACACCTACGACTGTATAAAATTCTTCCTTAAAAACATACTTGTTGAAAATCTCTAGTTGAGTGTTTTCTGCATCTGTTTGGAATGGAAAAGAACTTTGAAAGTCTCTTTTAGTTTTTTGGTGACCCATTCTTAGGGACAGTCCCCCATTTTTATAATTATAATTTGAATTTAAGTGAAATCGGTTCATTTGAGTAGAAAGCTTGAATGGTGCATCTTCAAGTGGAAAATTATTGTCATAATCTGATTGGATATCAGAAAAGTCAAAGCCCGTCTTGATATTAAAAGTTTTTATATTTTCAAATTTTATAGATGCTCCAAAATTAAATTGATCAAAGGGATCGAACTCATCTCCTATAACAGCACTCATACCAGTAGTTCTATTATGATTTGCATAACCTTTAATTTTAAATTTTTCTCCACCTCCACTAATTTGAAGATTATTTTTAAATAGATTAAACTTTCTAATTGTGTTTTGACTATTCTGTGATCCTGTAATACTTTGAAAACGTAGATTAAACCCAGGATCTAAATTTTTAGTTTTTATATTAATTACACCTGATGCAGCTGAGCTTCCATATAATGTGCTAGATGCTCCTTTTAATATCTCGATAGATTCTATTTGACCTAAATCAAGAAAATTTAAATTAAAATCACTATCTATTCTTGAAGGATCTGAAACCCTAATACCGTCTATTAAAATTAAAACTTGGCGATTTCTTCCACCTCTAATTGAGATAGTTTTGTTCTGACCTGCATATGTTTGGCTTCCTAAAATTTCAATACCCGCATACTGTTTAAGAAGAGAACTTAAACCTAACCCTTGAAAGTTATCTATTGTAGCTTGAGTAATTTTGATAATATTTTTACCAGACTCAGAACGTTTTAATGGAAAGCGAGAATCAATGAGTACAATCTCATCTAAATCATTTATTTGATTAGAAATATCCAGACTATCTTTTATAAGATTTTCCTGAGCCGTAAGAGCGTATGTAATTAATGGTATGTAGCACCAAAGTTTAAAAAATGGATTCATTTGTATTAAAACATGTCTTTAAACTTTATCCCCGAAGTCAAAAACGGATTTCTAAAAGGCAGGTCTCCTGACTTACATCTTTAATCAACCTTCCCATCAAAATTTGACAGTGGCACAAGTTCTGATTAAAGTATCTTTATTAAGACTCAGTATACAGTTGCGGGTACAGTCTTGGATTCCAACCAAGTTCCCTTTTGATCTTTTCTTACAAAGAACCTTCTTTTTATAAAACTAATAAATTAAACTGTTTTATATAAAGCTTTATTTAGTTTTTTATACGAAAATTGAAGGACAGAAGTATAAAATAAATCTCCAGCAAGAGAGTTTATGAAAAATGGTAAGGCAAGCATAAAACAGCTTACAAATCCACCCCAATTATGAGGATAATTAAAATACCAAACTCCAAAATTACTAATTAAAAAAAAGGATATTGATGCTCCAAAAACTGTAAAAAAAGATAATGATTTAGATTTAAATCCAATGAAAGAAATAAAAGCAAAGGCAGAGTAAATCACTGGCATCAAAGAATGAAAACCTATATAAAGATCAGTAAAAAACATACATGCCAATGGAACAAACATTGCCAAACGTTTGTTTATAAAGTGAAAGCCAGTGAAAAGAGCAATACCGGTAATTGGAGCAAAATTAGGAGGGTGCGGTAATAACCGAGTAAAAGCAGCTAGAATTACTAGACCCAAAATGGTTGTCATTTCATTTTTATTAGTCTCCATTTCACTATTTAGTTAAATACATTTTGCGTCTAGCGTATAAATCATAAAACTCGTCATCCTTCAAGCTATTTATAAAAAGAATACTTTCACCTGTACTTTTCATTTCTGGCCCTAATTGCTTATTAACATTTGGGAATTTATTAAACGAAAATACAGGCTGCTTGATAGCATAACCATCTAATTTAGGATTAAATTTAAAATCAGTTACTTTATTTTTACCAAGCATAACTTTTGTGGCATAATTTACGTAAGGTTCCTTATATGCCTTGGCTATGAATGGAACTGTTCTTGAAGCCCGGGGGTTGGCTTCAATTACGTAAACCTTATCATTTTTCACAGCATATTGTATATTTATTAGCCCTACTGTATTTAGAGCTAAAGCAATTTTGTTGGTGTGATCTTTAATTTGTTGAACTACATACTCTCCGAGATTAAAAACAGGAAGTGTCGCATTAGAATCTCCAGAATGAATACCACAAGGTTCTATATGCTCCATAATTCCAATAATTTGAACATTTTCTCCATCGCAAATTGCATCAGCTTCACATTCAATGGCACCGTCAAGGTAGTGATCAAGCAATAACTTGTTGTTAGGGATTTTTTGAAGTAAATCTACTACATGTGCTTCTAAGTCTTCTTTGTTGATTACAATTTTCATTCCTTGTCCACCCAATACATAAGAAGGTCTAACCAAAATGGGGAAATCTAATTCATCAGCTAAAATAGATGCTTGATCAGCAGTCTGAGCTACACCAAACTCAGGATAAGGGATATCATTATCTTTTAATAAAGTAGAAAAACTCCCTCGGTCTTCTGCTAGATCTAGTGATTGATAACTAGTACCAATAATATTTACACCATACCTATCTAATTTTTCTGCTAGCTTTAATGCAGTCTGTCCCCCTAATTGAACAATAACACCTTCTGGTTTTTCGTGTTGAATTATATCGTAAATGTGTTCCCAAAAAACAGGTTCAAAATATAGTTTATCTGCAACATCAAAGTCAGTAGAAACTGTCTCTGGATTACAATTGATCATAATAGTTTCGTAATTACATTCGCTGGCTGCTAGAACACCGTGAACACAACAATAATCAAACTCAATTCCTTGGCCTATCCGATTAGGTCCAGATCCAAGTACTACAATTTTTTTTCGGTCTGAAACTTTACTTTCATTGTCACAATAAGGTATACCTTCCTTATGTTTTAACTTAGCTTCAAATGTAGAATAATAGTATGGTGTTTTAGCCTCGAATTCTGCAGCACAAGTGTCAACTAACTTATATACCCTTTGAATCCCCATCTCAACTCGCTTGGTGTGAACTTCACTCTCTAGGCACTTTAGCATGTGAGCCACTTGTCTATCAGCAAAACCTTTTTGTTTGGCTTCTAGAAGTAAAGCTTCATCAATTGTTTGAATATTAAAATTAGAAATCTCTTTCTCTAATAAATTTAACTCTTCGTACTGTTTTAAAAACCACATATCAATTTTTGTGATTTCATGAATTCTTGATAAAGGAATACCTATCTGAATAGCATCATAAATGACAAAAACTCTATCCCAGCTTGCTATAGATAATTTACTTACAATGGTGTCATAATCTGAATATCCTTTCCCGTCAGCTCCTAGTCCATTTCGTTTTACCTCTAGAGATTGGGTAGCTTTGTGAAGGGCTTCTTGAAAAGATCTCCCGATTCCCATAACCTCGCCAACAGACTTCATCTGAAGTCCTAAAGTTCGATTAGAGCCTTCAAATTTATCGAAATTCCAACGGGGTACTTTAACAATAACATAATCTAAAGTTGGTTCAAAAAGTGCAGAAGTTGATTTTGTAATTTGATTTTGAAGTTCATCTAATGAATATCCTATGGCTAGTTTAGCAGCAATCTTTGCAATAGGGTATCCAGTTGCCTTTGAGGCCAAAGCAGAAGAACGCGACACTCTTGGATTAATTTCAATAGCTATGATATCTTCATTTTCATCTGGGCTGACCGCAAATTGAACATTACATCCCCCTGCAAAATCTCCTATACTTCTCATCATATGAATTGCCATATCGCGCATACGCTGAAACGTTTTATCTGATAATGTCATAGCTGGTGCTACAGTTATCGAATCACCTGTATGAATACCCATGGGATCCATATTTTCAATTGTACAAATAATTACAACATTATCATTTTTATCACGTAGGAGCTCTAACTCATATTCTTTCCAACCAATTAAAGCCTTATCAATCATAACTTCATGGATTGGAGAAATCTCTAACCCTCGCGTTAACAACTCATCAAATTCTTCTGCCCTATGAACAAATGACGCACCTGCACCTCCAAGAGTATAAGATGCTCTAATCACCAATGGAAAGCCAAATTCTTGAGCAATTTCTTGTCCTTTAAGATAGGAGTTTGCTGTAGCCTGAGGGGCCATATCAATTCCTATTTTTAACATTAATTCTCTGAAGCGTTCGCGGTCCTCTGTTATTTGTATAGCATCAATGTCTACTCCAATAATTTCAATTCCAAAATCTTCCCAAATTCCTTTTTCATCAGCTTCAATACATAGATTAAGAGCAGTTTGCCCTCCCATAGTAGGTAACACTGCATCTATCTTATGTTTTTTTAAAATTTCTATGATTGACTTTGTATTTAGTGGTTTTAAATATACATGATCAGCCATGGTTGGATCTGTCATTATAGTTGCAGGATTAGAGTTAATAAGAATTGTTTCTATTCCATCCTCCCTTAATGAACGGAGTGCCTGAGTACCAGAATAATCAAATTCACATGCTTGTCCAATAATGATGGGTCCTGAACCTATTACTAGAATACTTTTGATTGATTTTACTTTTGGCATTGTAATAAATATATTTTTCTAATATAAAAAAAAGGTGTTACTCCTAAAAAAGTAACACCTTTAATATGGGTTGATTTGATCATTATTTTTTGTGTCGTGGTTCTGATGAAACAGAAACCTTTTTTCTTCCTTTGGCACGTCGAGCAGCGAGAACTTTTCTTCCATTAGCAGATGACATTCTTTCTCTAAAACCGTGCTTGTTTCGTCTTTTTCTCTTTGATGGCTGAAATGTTCTTTTCATAATATATATGACTTATATGAAGCAATAATTTAAGTCGGCCAAATATACGATAACTTTTTTGTCTATCAAACTTGATTATTAACATTTCACTAATGATTTTTTTTACCTTTGAAAAAAAAATAATGTTTCCTAAGGTCATAAAATTAATACTAGCTGTTTTAACATTTTGCTATGGGGTTTATCAATTTGTTGATGATTACATAGGGAATGGAATTCTTATGTTACTGATCGCTTCAATGTTTATTCTTCTGTATTTCAAAAACGAATTAATCTTTCTTGCATTTTTAAGGTTAAGGAAACAAGATTTCGAGGGAACTGAAAAATGGTTAATGCGAATTTCAAATGTTGAAAGTAATTTAGTCAGAAAACAACAAGGTTATTACAATTACCTTTTAGGAATTATTCATTCTCAAAAAAACCTTACACAAGCTGAAAAATACTTTAAAACTGCTTTAAATTTGGGCCTATCAATGAATCATGATCTCGCAATGGCTAAAATGAGTTTGGCAGGCATTTATCTCCAAAAAAGAAGGAAACGTGAAGCACAAAAATTACTAACAGAGGCGAAAAAACTTGACAAGCACGGCATGCTGACTAGTCAAATGAAGATGATTCAACAGCAAATGAAAAGAATCTAATAATATCCTGTTTCAGGAATCGCTATTTCATAATACTTCCTTGAATTATTATTTAGATGGTTTTGAATTAACCAAGGGTTATGAAGCTTTAAAAGCTTATAATTTATATCATTTTTTTTTGCAAATTCAGCAATATTTATGATGGGAATATCTATTCCTATTTTCTTTGTGGGGATGAATCGATATAAATCACTTTCTTCAAAAATATAACCGTAGCGAATAGGATTAGACATAATTTCTTTTACTGCCAATATTCGAAATATATATCTACTTGTTTCTTTATTCAATAACAAATCATAATAATTATCAACTAATTGTTTTTTTAAAAGCCTATCAATTCCAAGCATTCCTCTGTTATATGAAGCCGCAGCTAAGGTCCAAGTTCCAAAACGCTCTTTAGCTTTTAGTAAGTATTTACATGCGACCCTAGTTGATTTTTCAATATGATAACGCTCATCAACATTATTATTGACCTCCAAACCATATTCTTTTGCCGTTCCAGGCATTAGTTGCCAAAATCCTTTTGCACCTTTAGGTGAGCGGACGTTTTCCAAACCACTTTCAATAACCGCTAAAAACTTAAAGTCTTCGGGAACACCTTCTTCTTTTAAAATTGATTCTATCAATGGAAACCACTTATTTGATCGCTTTAAAAGCAACATCATATTTGATTGCCAATAGGTATTAACTAGTAATTCTCTATCCAAACGCTCTCTAATATCAGGTGCGTCTAAAGGTGATTGCTCACCGCAAAAGTCTATCAGCTCTGGCAGCTTTAGTGCATATACTTTTGAAGAGTCGCCATTATCATAATTTTTAAAAGAAGTTAGTAATTCTGAATCTATAGAATTAAAACCTAGAATGAATATTATTATGATAAATGAAATAGTGTAAACAAACTTGTTATTCATTGATTGCATTTGGATTAATGTCCATAAATCCAAATTTAATTATTTTTTCTTAGAAGCTTGGGTAATTCATTATTGAGCCAATCTGCTTGAGTTAAAATTACAGCATGACCTCCTTTAATTTTTATTAAGGGTTTTGATAAATTTTTTACAGGAAAAACATTGTCTGATGCACCGTGGATATGAAAAATATTTTCAGGCGTATTAAATTGATTCCAATGGACCATTGAATTGATTGCCCAATGAAGATACTGCGGATCTCGAACCGAAAGGTATCGTTGGTATAATTCTAATCTTCTTTTAATTCCCTGACCAAAAACAAATAATACCAAATTATCGATGTTCTTGATCCACTGAACAGGTAAAAGTTTGTGAATATTTGTTTTTTTTGACATTTTCATTGAAAATGGAAGTTCTTTTTTATTTTTTACACTAGAGACTATCACGATATTTCTAACCGAAATGTGCTTAGCCATTTCTTGAACTAACACACCCCCAAAAGAAACTCCTAAAAGGACAGGATTTTTATGTGAAATATATTCACACATTCTTTTAGCATATGAAACTAATGACTCGTTTTTGTTGGGAGGAATCCAACTCAAAAGATGGATTTCAAAAGGGTTTGGTAAGTCCAAGAATTCGAAGATTTTTGGACTTGCTGCCATTCCTGGCATACAATATATGTGAATAGAACTCATTTTTAACAGATAATAATTGAGTTACTTATTTAAATTTTGTAATTTTGTGAGCCACAATTTTAGAAATAAAACTACAAACAATTTCAAACTTAGCATTCAATTTTTATCATCATGACAGACTTAACTTTAATTAACAATGAATTTTTACGCCAATTTGAAATTAAGTTAGATGATAGTTTAGCTAGAATAGAATACTCAGAACAAGAAAGAAAAATATTCCTTACTAAATTACATATTCCAAAGGAAATTAAAGATAAAACTTTTGAAGATGCATTCATAGTGAAAGTCCTTGAATTCATATCTGAAAAAAATCTTCGCGTAGTTCCCACTTCTCCAAAAATAGCAAGGTTTGTTCGTGGAAATCGTAGATATAAACAATTATTACCAGTTGGAATAAAACTTTAAATCAGATTACTAAATCTACCGTACCCTACTTCATCTATTTTTTTTAGCTCTACCTCATAAAAATTATTTACTAGTGATGGATTCCATGGGGTTCTGACTTTAATATAATTTTCTGTAAAACCTTCTATATAACCTCCTTTATTTTCACCTTCAAATAGTACTTTAAATCTTTTCCCTAATTGAGATTCATAAAAAGCGCGTCTTTTTTTAATTGATAAAGCTCGTAACATTTTACTCCTTTTATGCCGAGTTTTTTTATCTACTGCACCATTCATTATAGAAGCCTCTGTGTTAGGTCTTTCAGAATAGCTAAATACATGTAAGTAGGAAATCTCTTGATTTTTAATAAATTGGTAGGTTTCTAGAAAATCTTCATGAGTTTCACCAGGATAACCAACAATTACATCAGAACCAATACAAGCATGTGGAATTAAATTCTTTATTTGAGTAATTTTATCAGCATAAAGTTTTGACATATATCTTCGCTTCATGCTTTTAAGAATTTTATCATTTCCACTTTGCAAAGGAATGTGAAAATGAGGTACGAAAGATTTACTTCTTGCAATAAAATTAATAATATTTTCAGTAAGAAGATTCGGTTCAATGGATGATATTCTAATTCTACCATTAAGTTTAAGTGAATCCAAAGCTTTTATCAGATCAAGAAATGTGTGCTCATGTTTTTTGTTGCCAAACTCTCCTTTTCCATAGTCTCCAATGTTAACACCTGTCAACACAATTTCTTTTAATCCTGATGATGCAATTTTTTGAGCATTTTTAATTACATCTTCCATAGTATCACTTCTAGATATACCTCTTGCTTTAGGTATCGTGCAGTATGAACATTTATAATCACATCCATCCTGAACTTTTAAAAAAGCTCTTGTACGATCGCCTAATGAGTAGCTGCTTTCATAAAAATTAACATCTCCAATGTCACATGAATGAATTTCTCCCCTATCTTTTTTTGTAAGGTCATGTATGTATTCAATTAATTTAAATTTTTCTGAAGCTCCCAAAACTAAATCGACCCCATCAATTTCAGCAATTTTATCTGGCTGTAACTGGGCATAACATCCAATAGCTGCTACAAATCCTTTAGGGTTTTGCTTTAAAACTTTTTTTACCAAACCTTTCAATCGCCGATCTGCATTATCAGTAACTGAACAAGTATTAATTACATATATCTCTGCGGAACTTTCAAAGGGTACTTTATTGAAATATGATGCATCAAAACTCCTTGCGATAGTGGCTGTTTCAGAAAAATTTAGTTTACACCCTAAAGTATGAAAAGCAACACGTGGAAGTGCTATTTTCTTAATTTTCATAGTGGAGAATATTAATAAAAATATTTTAAAAATGTAAATTAGTTTACAAATATATTAACTAAATATTCATGGCTAAACACCTATCCGTTCTTTATTGTTATATATCTGTATTAATTGCTGTTTTTGTTTTAAATAGCTGTAATACTCAAAAACCAATTGACAGTAGTAAAGTTTTTAGATATAACGAATATAGAAATGTTACTTCTTTAGATCCAGCTTTTTCAAGAAATCCACAAAATATATGGCCTATAAATCAGCTTTTTAATGGATTAGTCCAATTAGACAAAAAATTAAAAATTGTCCCAGAAATTGCTGATTCATGGACAATAAGTTCTGACGGACTAACTTATGTATTTAACCTTAGAAAAGATGTCTACTTTCATACCTCTCCTCTTTTTGGACCAAATGAAACTAGAAAAGTAGTTGCAGATGACTTTGTTTATAGTTTTGATCGTCTAAAAGACCCTAAGATAGCATCTCCCGGGGGTTGGGTGTTGCAGCAGGTTGATGAATATGAAGCTACAGAAAAACATATTTTTACTATAAGACTAAAAAACCCTTTCCCTGCTTTCTTGGGTATTCTTACAATGCGATACTGTTCTGTTGTACCCAAGGAGGTTGCATCTCATTTTGGTGAAAATTTTCGGTCCAATCCTATTGGTACTGGGCCATTTTATTTCAAGCGATGGGATGAAAATGTAAAGCTAGTATTACGTAAAAATAATAACTATTTTGAAAAAGATCTTCAGGGTCAAAGATTACCATACCTAGAGGCTGTTGCCATACAATTTATTCCAGATATTCAAAGTGAATTTATGTTGTTTTTGCAAGGTAAACTTGACTTTATAAACTCCTTAGATGCTTCATATAAAGATGAACTATTGACTCCAAATGGTAGTCTTAAAAATAAGTATAAAGATCGGGTCAATATGCTTAGAGGTCCATATCTCAATACCGAATATATCGGGATTTATCTTGAAAATGATAATCCTGCAATTCAATCTAAAAATATTCGTGAAGCATTAAATATAGGTTTTGACAGAAAATTAATGATTTCCTATTTAAGAAATAATATTGGATACCCTTCAAAAAAAGGATTTATACCAAAAGGACTTCCAGGAACAAGTAAAATAGATATTAATTACGATCCTAACTATGCCCGTAAACTTGTGAATGATTTCATTGAAGAAACAAAAATAACACCTAAATTAAAATTAACTACTGACTCTAATTATCTAGATATATGTGAATATTTACAGCGTGAACTTCAAAAAATAGGTATAGAAATAAAGGTTGAAGTATTACCTACAGCTTCTCTGAGACAAGCAAAATCTTCAGGGAAACTAGAACTATTTCGTGCTAGCTGGATTGCTGATTATCCTGATGCCGAAAACTATCTTTCACTATTTAATAGTTCGAATTTTTCTCCAAAGGGTCCTAATTACACTCATTTTTCAAACCCGAAATTTGATATATTATATCAGGAATCATTAAATTTAGTTTCTGATAGCCTTCGCATTAAAAAATATGAAGAAATGAATGCTCTTATAATGTCAGAAAATCCAATTATTCCTCTCTACTATGACCAGGTAATACGTTTTGTCCAAAAAGATGTATATGGAATGGAAATAAACCCAATAAATCAATTGGTAATTAAAAATATTTGGAAAAAATAAAAATAAATTTTTAAATGGAATTGAGGCTTAAACCTATTCATTTTTAAACTTAGAATATTTATTTTTAAACTTATCTATTCTACCTGCGGTATCTACAAGCTTTGACTTACCGGTATAATAAGGATGAGATGTTCTTGATATCTCAAGTTTTACCAGAGGGTATTCTATACCATCAACTTCGATAGTCTCTTTTGCATTTACAGTTGATTTTGTGATAAAAACGTCATCGTTAGACATATCTTTAAATGCAACTAGTCTGTAATCTGTCGGATGTATATCTGTTTTCATTTTTAATAACTTCGACGCAAATTTAATTTTATTTTTTAAAATACTCGTTACCTAATATATTTTTTTTACTTTGGAAACTGAAATTAAAACTATATAATGGACAATCAAAACTCTTCTATAAAATCAATTATAATTTCCTACGGTATCATTTTAGGATCAATTT
Organism: Flavobacteriaceae bacterium; assembly: GCA_045561915.1. Taxonomy (GTDB): domain Bacteria; phylum Bacteroidota; class Bacteroidia; order Flavobacteriales; family Flavobacteriaceae; genus MS024-2A. The sequence continues at coordinate 26,214 of JBJKWV010000001.1, read as the reverse complement.
CTATTGCATTTCAACTAATGTTATTTTTCTTAGACATGCATTACAAAAATGATTCCATAGCTGGCATAGTTGCTCTTTTAATTTCGTCGGGTACAATAATATATTCATTTGTAGTTTTCAAAAAGGCTAATGATGGATACCTTTCTTTATCAGATGCATTAAAAATTGGCTTAGGAGTTTCGCTTGTTTCAGCAATTATGAGTATAGTGTATACTCAATTACTAGTAAATTTCTTAGACCCTGATACAATGCAAAAATCATTAGATTTAGCAATGGATAACATGCGTGCTCAAAATCCTGATATTCCCCAGGATGCATTAGATACAGCACGTACAATACAAGAAAAAATGTCAAGCCCATTAGTTTTTTCGGCAATTCAAATTATTTTTTCGTTGTTTTTTGGTTTTATAATATCTCTTATAGGTGGACTTATAGTAAAGAAATCAAGACCCGAATAAACCAAATTCATTAATTTTGCAGGTATGCAACAACCTGTAGACATTTCCATTGTAATCCCTCTTTTAAACGAAGAAGAATCAATATTATCCCTAAACAGTTGGATTTTTAAAGTCCTCAAAACTGAATCCTTCAGCTTTGAGATTATTTATATAGATGATGGAAGCACAGACAACTCATGGAATGCAATAGAAGGTTTAAGTAAGAAAAATCAAAATGTAAGAGGTATACGTTTTGCTAAAAACTTTGGTAAATCTCAAGCTTTACATGCCGGTTTTAAATCTGCTCAAGGAAAATATGTTGTTACTTTAGATGCTGACCTACAGGACTCTCCAGATGAAATTCCAAAATTGATAAAAAATCTTAATCAAGGTGGATATGATCTGATCTCAGGCTGGAAGAAAAAACGTTTTGACTCTTTCTTTTTTAAAAATTTACCATCAAAGCTTTTTAATTGGGCTGCAAGAAGGGTTTCTGGAATTAAGTTAAACGATTTCAATTGTGGAATTAAAATATATCGTCATGAAGTAATTAAAAATATTGATGTGCATGGCGAAATGCACCGCTATATCCCCTTACTTGCAGCACAAAAGGGTTTTGATAAAATAGGAGAACAAGTTGTACAACACCAGGCTCGCAAATTTGGCCACACAAAATTTGGTGCTGATCGTTTTTTTAAAGGTTTTCTAGATTTAATCACTTTGTGGTTTATTAATAAGTTTGGAAAAAGACCTATGTATTTTTTTGGTCTTTGGGGAAGTTTGATGTTGTTTACGGGTTTTAGCTTTACACTTTATTTAGGAATCGATAAGTTATTTTTTGACATTCAAGCAAGGCTGATAACAAATCGCCCAGAATTTTATATTGCATTAACACTCATGTTATTAGGAAGTCAATTCTTTATTGCAGGATTTTTGGGAGAAATAATCTTAAGAAGAAAAGATAATTCAAAACGATATATAATTAAACAAGAAACTACCAACTGATGGTGTCAAAAAAAATTATTGACGAATGGCTTTCTGCTCCTTTTGACCAAGAGACGCAAGATTCGGTAAAGGCATTAGTGAAAAATCGTGAAAAACTTGAGGACGCTTTTTATAAATCTTTGGAATTTGGAACTGGAGGTTTGCGCGGCATTATGGGGGTTGGAACCAATAGAATTAATAAATATACATTAGGTAAAAGTACTCAAGGTTTATCAAAGTTTTTGAAAAAAAAATTTCCGGCAGAAAAAATTAAAGTAGTTGTTGCCTTTGATTGTAGAAACAATAGCAAAGTTTTTGCAAAAATTGTAGCAGATATTTTTACAGCAAACAACATATATTGTTTTCTCTTTAATGACTTACGACCTACCCCAGAGCTATCTTTTGCTGTGCGACACTTAAAATGTCACTGTGGTATAGTCTTAACAGCTTCTCATAATCCGCCTGAATATAATGGCTACAAAGTTTATGGGAGAGATGGAGGACAGCTTGTTCCTCCTGATGACAAAAATCTAATAAATGAGATTAAAAAAACTAATTACGATGAAATTAAGTTTGAAGGAAATCCAGGTAAATTAGAATTTATCGATAAAGAATTAGACAATGCTTATCATCAGACAGTTCTTAAAGATGCAATAATGCATGATCAAGATAAAGGTCAACTTAAAATTGTTTTTACATCTATTCATGGCACTTCAATAACAGCTATTCCTCAAGTTTTAAAAAAAGCAGGATATAAAAAAGTATTTATAGTCAAAGAACAACAAAAGCCAGACGGAGACTTCCCAACAGTAGCATCTCCAAATCCGGAAGAAAGAGAAGCATTAAATTTAGCCGTAAAACTTGCAGATCAAAAAAAAGCAGATATCGTTATAGGAACAGATCCTGATTCAGATAGATTAGGAGTTGTCATCCGAGATTTGAATAATAAACCATATTACTTAAATGGAAATCAAATTATGGTTGTTTTAACAGAGTACATACTATCTAAAAAACAATTGAATGCAAAACAATTTATTGCAAGTACTATTGTGTCAACACCAATGATAGAGATGATCGCAAAAGCATATAAGATTCAGTATAAAAGCTGTTTAACAGGGTTTAAATGGATTGCTAGGCTTATTGAAATTCATCCAGAGTTGGACTTTATCGCTGGAGGAGAAGAAAGCTATGGATATCTTGTAGGAAGTGGAGTTCGCGATAAAGATGCAGTATCTGCTAGCTTATTAGTATGTGAGCTTGCATCTGAGCTCAAATTGCAGGGAATTAGTATCTATGATTTTTTATTAAAATGCTTTGAAAAATATGGACTCTATCAAGAAAGACAAGTATCGATTACTAAGAAGGGGAAAGCGGGTGCAGAGAATATTTTAAAACTAATGAAAAACTTTAGAGAAAATCCAACTTTTAAAATTGGAGGCATAAATATTCAAACTATTGAGGATTATAAAAATAGTACTAGACAAAACTTAAAAACAAAGCAAAAGGATGAAATTTATCTCCCAAAGTCTGATGTACTAATCTTTATACTTGAAGATGGAAGTAGAATTGCTTTAAGACCGAGTGGAACAGAGCCGAAAATTAAATTTTATTTTAGTGTAAACACTAATTACGATCCTAAAAAATCATTAAAAGAGAACCAAAGGGGATTAAACCAAAAAATTAATCTTTTCATTAAGGATCTTATAGACTAATGTTCAGTGCATTTAAAAAAATATTACAATTTGGTGTGCAATATAAACGATATGCTTTTTTAAATATTTTCTTTAATGCTTTATATGCGCTTTTTAGCGCTTTATCTTTTGTTTCTTTAATCCCAATGTTAAATGTTCTTTTTAAGACAACTAAAAAACAACTAACTCCAGCAAAATATGAAGGCATTCTAACACTCCAATCTTATGTAAAAGATAATATTAACTATTATGTCTCAGAAAGATTAGCGGAAAATACTGAGGGAACTCTTGTATTTGTAATTAGTCTTATATTATGTTTATTTTTTTTAAAAAACACTTGTAACTACTTAGCATTATACTTTATAACATTTTTGCGAAATGGTATATTAAAAGATTTACGTAACTCATTATTTAAAAAAATTACAACACTACCCATCCACTATTTTAATGAAAAAAGAAAAGGAGATCTAATGGCGAAAATCACAAGTGATGTTTCTGAAATTCAAAGTTCATATTTATCGATTCTAGAATTGGTCGTTAGAGAACCTTTGACAATAATCTTTTCTGTTTGTGCAATGCTTTTTTTTAGTTTAAAGCTTACTTTATTTGTTTTAATATTCATTCCTCTTTGTGGAGTAATTATTTCTAATCTTGGAAAAAAACTCAGAAAAAAGTCTTCTCAAATTCAACAACAGCAGGGAGATTTCCTATCAATAATAGATGAAACAATAAACGGACAAAAAATTATAAAAACTTTTGGGGCAAGTGAATATTTCAAAAATAAATTTTTTAAAGCAACCCAAATTTTTTATAATTTCTCCAATCAACTATTACACCGTGCGAGTTTGGCTGGTCCTGTAAGTGAGTTTCTTGGTATATCTACAATTGGAATTTTACTTTGGTTTGGTGGTCGGATGGTTCTATTAGACGAAACTATTGCTGGAACTACTTTTATAGTATATATGGGTTTAGCTTACAACATTTTAACACCTGCTAAAGGAATAAGCAAAGCGAATTATAGTATTCAAAAAGGTAATGCAGCCGCTGATCGAATCTTAGAAATCCTGAATATAGAAAATCATTTTGAAAATACTAAAGACTGTGTTACTCTTAATAATTTTAAGAAGGGTATTGTTTTTGACAAAGTTTTTTTTTAGTTATGAAAATAAAAATGTGATAAATAATTTTTCATTAAAAATTAAAAAAGGGGAAATGATTGCCTTAATTGGTCCCTCTGGAAGTGGTAAAACAACAATAACTCATCTACTTAATAGATTTTATGATATAGATAGGGGTATCCTAGAAATTGATGGTATTCCAATAAATAAAATTGACAAAAAGAGTTTATATAAGCAGATAGGATTAGTTACTCAAGAATCAATTTTATTTAATGATACTGTCTTCAATAACCTATTGATAGGAAATCCAAAAGCTAGTAAAGAGGATATTATTAATGCTTGTAAAGCTGCATATGCTCATAAATTCATTGAGGAACTTCCAGAAGGGTATGAAACAAATATAGGTGATTTAGGAAACAAACTTTCAGGAGGTCAAAAACAACGTATTACAATTGCACGTGCATTATTAAAAGACCCTCAACTTTTAATTCTAGATGAGGCAACATCATCTCTTGACACTGAATCCGAACAGCAAGTTCAATATGCATTAGATAAATTAATGTTTAATAGAACTTCATTAGTTATTGCTCATAGACTCTCTACTATTCAAAAAGCTGATAGAATACTTGTAATAGATGATGGAAAAATCGTAGCTATCGGAACTCACAAACAACTCCTAAGCACTAGTAAACACTATAAAAAGTGGGTTCAAATTCAAAGAATGGATTAAACTTTCTAACTTCACAATTGTCTATTGAATAAAGAAATAAAAAATTGGAACAACAATCCCTTTTTGTTAGAGCATTAAAGCACCCTGATTCAAGAGACGAGGCTTTCAGTAGTCTGGTTTCTGAATATAAAGAAAGGTTATATTGGCATATAAGAAAAATTGTAATCGACCATGATGATGCAAATGATGTAGTTCAAAATACTTTCGTTAAAATTCACTTAAATATTGAAAATTTTAAAGAAAATAGTAGCCTATATACTTGGATGTATCGAATAGCTACCAACGAATCCCTGAACTTTATAAAAACAAAAGCAAGTAAAATGGGGCTCAAAAATCAAGAGTGGATTGAATCCTTAGCAGAAGGTCTATTAGCAGATTCTTACTTCAACGGAGAGGAAGCTGATCTTTTATTACAAAAACAAGTAGCAAAATTACCCGAAAAACAGCGAATAGTGTTTAACATGAGATATTTTGATAAAATGAATTACGAGTCTATTTCTGAAATTCTAGAGACAAGTGTTGGGGCATTGAAGTCTTCATATCATCATGCTGTTAAAAAAATTAAAATTCAATTAAGTAATGAAATATAAAAATCATAACCCTTTTCAAGTACCGAAAGGTTATTTCAACATACTTGAAGAGAAACTGTTGAAAAAAACAAAAATAAATTTAAATGCTTACGGGTATAATATACCTAAGGATTACTTTAATAAATTAGAAAAAGAAATTATTAAAAAAACCTATAAAATTTCAAAACGTAAAAACAATAAGAAATTAAAGGGTTCATTATTAGCTCTAACTGGAATAGCAGTCTCGATTTCACTTTTTTACAATATTTTCTTGTCTGAAAAACCTATTATTATTGAAAAAGAAGAAGTTTTTGAAGACTTTGTCGAATCATATTATCTGGAAGACCTAAACACATATGAAATTTTATCTATGTTAGACGAAAATGATATTGAAACTACTCTTAAATATTCTCCAAAACCATAGTATGAAAATTAAAATTAATTTCTCACTACTCTTTTTAACAATATTTACAGTTATTAAAAGTGCTTACAGCCAAGAAGAAATATCTAGATTTGAAGAACTTAAGGCATGGAAGTTAAATTACATTATAAAAAATACATCTATGAATCCTGAAGAACTCGAAATATATAAATGTATTTTTGAAGATTACGAGAATAATTATCACAATGATGTATGGTCTAAAGTTGTCAAAAAGCATAACGCTTTTAATGGAAAAAATAAAAGAGAGTTAATTGATAAAATATCTTCTTCAGAAGCGATGGATTTAATTTATGATTTCGATTCATACGAATTAAAGGGTATGGAAATGAAGCATAAGCGTAATCGAAGACTTCTAAAAAAAATTCGCCCTGAAATTGTTCTAAGTATTCTTTACCAAGAGAAGAATTTTAATCGTGAATTATTTAAAAAAAGAAGAAACGATTCTAAGAATAAAAAAGATCAAAATTAGCCTAGATTTGTCTAATGAAGTTGCACCAAAATCTTGCACTAGGAATTATTTCATGTCTTGAAATGATCCTAAAAGATAAAAAAGCTTTAAAATCATCACTAAAACAGCTCCTAAAAACAAACAGAAATTGGGGGTCTCGTGACAGAAGGTTTATAGGAGAGGCTGTTCTTGAAATCATCCGATGGAAAAGAAAATTTTCTGAAATGGGCAAACTTGATCCAAAATTAGATCGCTATTATTGGAATCTATTAGGTGTTTGGATACTATACAAAGATATTCCTCTACCTGACTGGGAAAATTTTTCAGAAATAAACAAAAAATCTATTAATTTTAAATTAAACCCAAAAAGTAAATCAAGAGCAATAAAGCAATCGATACCAGATTGGCTAGACGATTTGGGTATAAAAAGTTTTGGAAAAACTTTATGGGAAAAAGAGATTGAAAGTTTAAATGAGACAGCTCCTCTTGTACTGAGAGTAAATATATTTCGTACAACAGCTGAAAAACTACAAAATATTTTTAAAAAAAAATATGCAATTGAATCTAAAAAAACACCAGAATATCCTTACGCATTATTTCTAGACAAACATCGAAAATTAGATCATTTAGAATTATTTAGGAAAGGATGGTTTGAAATTCAAGATGCCAATTCTCAGAGAGTGTCAGTTTTTGCTGCACCAAAACCAGGAATGACTGTTATTGATGCTTGTGCAGGAGCAGGCGGAAAAACTCTTCACATGGCTAATATCATGCAAAATAAGGGTAGTATTATAGCGTTAGATCCTAATAATAAAAAATTAGAACAACTTAAAATTAGAATTAAAAGAAATGGAATTCGCATAGTTACAATTCATAACTTAAACAATGAAAACTATGAGAAAAAATACAAAACAAATGCTGATTTGGTACTAATTGACGCTCCATGCAGCGGTCTTGGTGTGCTGAGAAGAAATCCTGCTGCTAAGTGGCAAATGAACCCGACTAATATTCAGAAATTAATTTATATCCAACAAGAGATACTTCAAAAACAGTCGATTTATGTAAAAAGGGGTGGTATTTTAGTTTATTCAACTTGTTCAATTTTTCCAGATGAAAATGAAAATCAAATAAAAAATTTTCTTGCAACAGGTTTGGGGAAATTTTTTTATCTAGAAAAAGAAGAAACGTTTCTGACCCATCAGTCAAAAGGAGATGGTTTTTACATGGCTAGATTGATAAAAAGTTAAGCTTTCGTAATCATATTTCTATTTATTATTTAGCATAAAAATAGTTGTGAATAACTTGACAACAACTTAGTTCCTTAAGGAATACATAAGCACAAAAAAATACTAGAAAAGGTGTATTTTTAAATTTTAAAATTAGTTTCTATGTTATTGTTTTTTGGTGATTCTGCAGCCAAGGTATTTGTTGTAGAAATTTCTTCACCCATAACTTCACAAAACATTAATAAACTAAAATGGCTTTTTGGCGATTCACCTCAGATTAAAAACCCAACAATCACCGGAAATTTTCTAGGTCCAAGGGCAAATATGATTAGCCCATGGAGTACAAATGCTGTTGAGATAACACAAAATATGGGTATTAAAGAAATTCTTCGTATTGAAGAATACTTAAATAAAAACATAGTCGAGGTAATTGACCCTATGTTGGTCATAGAAATTGATGGTTTGAATCAAAACCTTTTCACAGTCAATATCAAACCAAAAAAAGTTCTAAAAGTTCAAAATATTGATGCATATAATCAAAAAGAAGGTTTGGCGCTTAACTCCGATGAAATAAAGTATTTAAAGAATTTAGCTAAATCTTTAAAAAGACCCCTAACCGACTCAGAAGTATTTGGATTTTCACAAGTGAACTCTGAACACTGTCGACATAAAATATTTAATGGAGAATTTATTATCGATGGAAAAATACAAGAGAGTAGTCTTTTCAACTTAATTAAAAAAACCTCGAAAGAAAATCCTAATACAATTGTTTCAGCTTACAAAGATAATGTTGCTTTCATAGAAGGTCCGAGAATAGAACAGTTTGCCCCTGAAAGTCCTGAACGTCCAAGCAGATATGTGAAAAAAAATATTGATAGTGTCATTTCAATAAAAGCAGAAACTCATAACTTTCCCACAACCGTTGAACCCTTTAACGGTGCTGCTACTGGATCTGGAGGAGAAATCCGAGATCGTTTAGCTGGTGGAAAAGGATCGCTCCCTCTTGCTGGAACAGCTGTATATATGACTCCCTATTCAAGAATTCAAGATGATTGGAAAGATATTCCATTTAAAGAACGTAAATGGCTTTATCAAACCCCAATTGAAATATTAATTAAAGCCTCAAATGGAGCATCAGATTTTGGAAATAAATTTGGTCAACCCCTAATTTCCGGTTCTTTACTAACTTTTGAGCATGAAGAAAATGGAAAGCGTTTAGGGTTTGATAAAGTTATTATGCTTGCGGGAGGAATTGGTTATGGTAAAAAAGATCAGGCTCAAAAAGGCCTACCCAAAAAAGGTGATAAAATTATTATCCTAGGAGGGGATAATTATAGAATTGGTATGGGTGGAGCTGCAGTTTCTTCAGCTGATACAGGTGCTTTTGCAAGTGCTATTGAGCTAAATGCTGTTCAACGTTCAAATCCTGAAATGCAAAAACGTGTAGCAAATGCTATTCGTGCTCTAGTTGAAAGTAACTATAACCCAATAATATCAATCCATGACCATGGAGCAGGCGGTCACTTGAATTGTTTATCAGAACTAGTTGAAGACTCTGGTGGGATTATAGAAATTGATGAACTACCTCTAGGGGATCCTACTCTATCTGCTAAAGAAATTATCGGTAATGAATCTCAAGAGCGCATGGGACTGATTCTTTCTCCAAAGGATTCCGAACATTTAGAAAATATTGCTCGACGCGAGCGTGCCCCATTTTTCGTAGTTGGTGAAGTAACCGATGATCATACATTTTCATTTCACAGTAAGAAAACTAATGAAACACCAATTGACTTGAAACTTTCTGCCTTTTTTGGAAGTTCACCAAAAACAGTTATGGAAGACACTTCAATTAGTCATCTTTATGGAGAATTATCATACACTAAAAAAGAAATTGAGAAATATATAGTTAAAGTTCTTCAAATAGAGGCAGTTGCCAGTAAAGATTGGTTAACTAATAAAGTTGACCGATGTGTAACTGGTCGAGTAGCTCAACAACAATGTGTTGGAGAGCTTCAATTACCATTAAGTAATTGTGGTGTAATTGCACTAGATTATAAAGGGGAAAAAGGGATTGCTACTTCAATTGGGCATGCACCTGTTAGTGGATTAATTAGTGCTAAGAAAGGAAGTAATACCGCAATCGCAGAAGCATTAACTAATATAGTATTTGCGCCTCTTGAAAAGGGACTTGAGAGTGTTTCCCTTTCTGCTAATTGGATGTGGCCTTGTAATAATCCGGGAGAGGATGCTCGTTTATATGAAGCTGTTCAGGAGTGTTCTGATTTTGCTATTTCTTTAGGCATTAATATCCCCACAGGAAAGGACTCCCTTTCCATGAAACAAAAATACTCTGATGGAGATGTATTAGCGCCAGGAACAGTCATTATTTCTGCGGCAGGTCAGTGTAAAGATATATCTAACGTTATATCACCTTTAGCTTCAGTTGATGGGGGTGAAATCTACTATATTGACTTTGCGCAAGATAAGTTTCATTTAGGTGGCTCATCTTTTGCTCAAAGCCAAAATTGTATTGGAAATGAAACACCATCTGTTCAAGATGCTTCATATTTTAAAAAAGCTTTTAATGCAGTTCAAGATCATATTTCAAGTGGAAAAGTTAGTGCTGGTCATGATATCGGGTCTGGAGGTTTAATCACTACTTTGCTAGAATTATGTTTTCCTTCTATTTCTGTTGGTATGAATATTAATTTTGATGGACTACAAGAAACTGACTTAGTAAAAATTCTTTTTTCTGAAAAAGTAGGAGTAGTACTTCAATCTAAAGAAAACTTGACGTATTCATTCGATAAATATGGTGTTAAAGCAATTAAGATTGGCAAAACTATTAAACAAAATATATTAAGTGTAGGAAAACTTCAATTGTCAATTTCTTATTTGAGAAATACTTGGATGGCCACATCAACAAAACTTGAGTTACATCAAACAAAAACTTCTCTGGCAGCTAAAAGAGCTAAAAATGTTATTAATCAACCACTAAAATTTAATTTCCCAAATAAGTTTAATGGTAAAATACCCTTTCAAAAACAGAATACTTTAAAAGCAGCTGTAATTAGAGAAAAGGGAAGTAACTCTGAACGTGAAATGGCCTACATGATGGATTTAAGTGGTTTTGAAGTACGTGATGTTCACATGACAGATTTAATCGAGGGTAGAGAAAACCTTGAAGATATAAATCTTCTTGTTGCAGTTGGAGGGTTTTCTAACTCAGATGTTTTGGGATCAGCCAAAGGATGGGCAGGTGCATTTAAATACAATCCAAAAGCTAAATCGGCAATTGAAAATTTCTTTAGCCGAACAGATACTCTTTCACTTGGTGTTTGCAATGGTTGTCAATTATTTGTTGAACTGGGTTTAATAACTCCAAACCATAATAGAAAACCAAAAATGCTACACAATGATTCAGGAAAATTTGAATGTATTTTTACTGCGGTCGCGATTGAAAAAAGTAAAGCTATCATGCTTAATGGACTTGAAGGTAGTATTTTAGGGATCTGGGCTGCACATGCTGAAGGGAAATTCTCTTTTCCTCAAGATGAGAGTAATTACCAAATACCTGCAAAATATCTCTATCAAAACTACCCTTCAAACCCCAATGGCTCTGATTTCAATGCAGCCATGCTTTCAAGTGAAGATGGACGTCATTTAGTTATGATGCCACATTTAGAAAGATCTATATTCCCATGGAATTGGGGACACTACCCTAAAAATCATTCTGATGAAATAAGTCCTTGGATAATGGTTTTTGAGAATGCCTACAATTGGATTATTAATAAGGCATAATTAATTACTTCTTCATTAGTTTCATAATATTTCCTATTTTGCAGTAAAACAAACAGATGGAACCAACAAGATTATTTGAATTTATAGAATATCAGCATCAAAATGCTCCACTCGATAAAGCATTTTCAACAAAATATGAAGGAAAATGGGATAATATTTCTTCAGAAGAATTCATAAATAAGTCTAGAGCAATAAGTAGAGCGCTGGTTAGTATGGGAATCAAAGCTGGAGATAAAATTGCCATGATCACATCAAACAATCGCTCTGAATGGAGTATTATGGATGTTGGCTTATTAACTTTAGGAGCAGTAAATGTCCCCTTATACCCTACCATTTCATCTAAAGATTACGAATACATTTTGAATCATTCAGAAAGTATTTATTGTTTTGTTTCTGATCAAGAAGTTTATGATAAAGTTATAGCCATAAAAAATAATGTTAGTTCACTAAAAAAAGTATTCAGTTTTGATCAGATAAAAGGATGTGCAAATTGGTCGGGGCTATTAGAAGAAGGCTCTAAAATGGATCATGATCAAACCGTATCTGAAATGCGAGAAAAAGTAAAATCTAATGATTTAGCTACTATCATTTATACTTCAGGTACTACTGGTGTGCCGAAAGGAGTTATGCTAAGTCACAATAATGTAGTTTCTAATGTAATTGCAAGTTCCAAACGCCTTCCTTTAAATATTGGAGAGGCATCAGCATTAAGCTTTTTACCAATTTGTCATATTTTCGAACGTGTTATTTTGTATTTATACATGTACAATAGTGTTTCGGTTTACTTTGCTGAATCTATAGAAACTATTGCTGACAATCTTAAAGAAATTAAACCAAATGTAATGACTGCAGTCCCACGTCTACTTGAAAAAGTATATGATAAGATTTATGCCCGTGGTGGTGATCTTTCTGGTATCAAGAAAAGTCTTTTTTATTGGGCAGTTAATATTGGTCTGCAGTACCAGCCCTATGGTCAAAATGGAGCTTGGTATGAATTAAAATTAAAAATTGCTAAAAAACTCATTCTTTCTAAATGGAAAGAGGCACTTGGAGGAAATTTAGAGCAAATCTGTTCAGGAAGTGCTCCATTACAACCCAGACTTGCCAGGGTATTTACAGCTGCAGGAATGACTCTTGTTGAAGGATACGGTCTAACTGAGACCTCTCCTGTAATTTCAGTAGGTGATATGAGAAATAATAATTTTAAAATTGGTACAGTTGGGAAAATTATTGATGGTGTCGAGGTAAAAATTGCCGAGGATGGAGAAATTCTTTGTAAAGGCCCAAATGTTATGATGGGATATTATAAAGAAGAAGAAATGACTCAAAGTGTTATGTCGGGAGACTATTTCCACACTGGGGATATAGGAGAGATTGATTCTGAAGGTTTTCTAAAAATTACTGATCGTAAAAAAGAAATGTTTAAAACTTCTGGTGGAAAATATATTGCACCTGCAGTTATTGAAAATCAAATGAAACAATCATTATTTATAGAACAAATTATGGTTGTGGGTGCAGGAAGAAAAATGCCTGCAGCTTTAATTCAACCTAATTTGGAACATGCAATCAACTGGCTTAAAGAAAACAATATTATTTGTGATTCTCTCAAAAACGCAATTAAAGAACCACTTCTTGTTGAAGCCATTGAAAAAGAAATTAATCTACATAACCAAAACTTTGGTTCATGGGAACAAATTAAAAAAATTGAGCTCACTCCAGATGAATGGACAATTGATGATGGACATCTAACGCCAACTATGAAGCTAAAAAGAAAAGTAGTTTCAGAGAAGTACAAGGATTTAATCGATCAAATATATAGCTAGCTTGTAAATTATTTTTTTTATTCAATTGTGGCTTAATTATCAAAATAAATTAAGCCACTTTTTTTTTAAATTTACTATGCATGCATAATAAAATTTTTTACATTTGACAAAATGAAACAAGAAACCTTTGATAGCGCACTAAGATCTACATGGCAGTTGGTAAGTAGAATGTACAATAAAGAGGCAAGCAAGTTTGACTCGACAATGGCAACAGGCTTCGCTTTATTAAGTATTGATCCTGATGGAACTCCATCAACTACTCTGGGTCCTAAAATGGGAATGGAATCAACTAGCTTATCGCGATTATTAAGCACAATGGAAGAGCGTAAATTAATCTATCGCACCCAAAATCCAAATGATGGGAGAAGTATATTGATTCATTTGACGTCATTTGGAAAAGAAAAAAGGGATGATTCAAAAGCAGTTGTTTTACATTTCAATAAAAAAATTGAAGATTCTTTAAATGCAGAGAAAATCAATATTTTTTTTGAAGTGATGAATTGCATCAAAGAAAATTCTCAAAATTTTGAACATTTTACAACAGAATTAAAAACTATATAATCATGGAAAAAATTGCAACGAAAGAAATAAATGGAGGAGATTTCCTAATTTCAAAAACAAAACCAAATCAAGTTTTTACTCCAGAAGACTTTAGTGAAGAACAAAAAATGATGAAGGAATCGGTCATTGAATTTGTTGACAGAGAAGTTTGGCCAAACAAACAAAGGTTTGAAAAGAAAGATTATGCACTTACAGAATCACTAATGAAAAAAGCTGGTGATTTAGGTTTTTTAAGCATCCCTGTTCCTGAAAATTATGGTGGTATGGGAATGGGTTTTGTTTCTACTATGCTAGTTTGTGATTACATTTCCGGAGCATCTGGCTCTATATCTACTGCATTTGGAGCTCACACAGGTATTGGAATACTGCCAATCTTATTGTATGGCACTGAAAAACAAAAGCAAGAATATCTTCCAAAACTTGCCTCCGGAGAATGGTTTGCATCTTATTGTCTTACTGAGCCTGGAGCTGGATCTGATGCAAACTCAGGTAAAACAAAAGCTGTGTTATCTGATGATGGAAAATTTTATGAGATTACTGGACAAAAAATGTGGATTTCAAATGCTGGATTTGCAAGTTTATTTATTGTTTTCGCCCGGATTAGTGATGACAAAAACATTACAGGATTTATTGTTCCTAAAGACGATAATAACGGAATAGAACTTGGAGAAGAAGAAAATAAATTGGGAATACATGCATCATCAACACGCCAAGTTTTCTTTAACAAAACTAGAGTCCCAGTTGAAAATATGTTAGGAAAACGTAATGGTGGTTTTAAAATTGCTATGAATGCATTAAATGTTGGAAGAATTAAATTGGGCGTTGCTTGTCTTGAAGCTCAAAGAAGGGTGATTTCAAAATCTGTTGAATATGCCAATGAAAGAGTACAATTTAAAAAACCAATTTCATCATTTGGAGCCATAAAAGAAAAATTTGCACAAATGGCATCCTCTTGTTACGTAGGAGAGTCAGCTTGTTACCGGGCTGCATCAGATATTGAAAACAGAATTCAATATCATGTAAATAGTGGGTTAAGTCATCAGGAAGCAGAGTTAAGAGGGGTAGAAGATTTTGCAATAGAGTGTTCATTAATAAAAGTTGGAGCCTCTGAGGATATGCAAAATTGTGCTGATCATGGAATTCAAATTCTTGGTGGAATGGGCTTCTCAGCTGATACACCTATGGAATCTGCCTGGAGAGATTCAAGAATTGGAAGAATTTATGAGGGTACAAATGAGATTAATCGGATGCTATCAATCGGACTTCTTCTTAAAAAAGGATTGAGAGGAGATCTTGACCTTATGCCTGCGGTAATGAAAGCTACCATGGTTATGGGTTCTGAAAAAAAATTAGAACTTAAAAATGAACCACTTTCACAAGAAAATCTTTTAATCGACAACTTTAAGCAATTATTCCTTATGATAGCTGGTAACGCGACTCAAAAATATGGAACTAATTTAGAAGATGAACAACAAGTACTTCAAGCTTTAGCTGATATTTTGATTGAAATTTACTTTTCTGAATCAGCCATTTTGAGAACACTTAAAAACCTTAATAAAGGTGAAAAGCAAGAAATTCAAATTTTATTAGTCCAAAATTATGTGTTTGAATCTCAAAATTTGATAACTAAGAGAGCCAAAGAAGTAATTTTTCATATAACAGAAGGAAATAAAACTGAACGCAACCAATTACTCGATGCTGTTAATAGACATGCAGAATACATTGAATATCCAGATATTTATTCACTTAGAACTAAAATTGCTGATCGATTCATTAAAGAAAATTTGTACTTTATATAGTTAAATTAAATTTGTGATTTAAAAAACCGGTGCTTTAGTATCGGTTTTTTTATTACTTTAAATAAAATTTGATTTATGAAGAAAACAATAATTTTCCTCTCATTCTTGTTCTTAAGTTTAAGCAATGCACAAGAAAGAAAAGATCTTTATAAAATAATAGAGGATATTTCAAGTAAACGTATTGAAAATGATATTAAAACTCTAGTTAACTTTGGAACTCGTCATACTTTAAGTGACACCCTTTCGAAAGTCCGCGGAATAGGAGCTGCCAGAAGATGGATAAAATCAGAATTTAATAATATATCTAAAGATTGTGGTGATTGTTTAGATGTGTTTTACCAAAAAAATTATTTTGAGCCAAAAGATGGGGAACGAATTGTAAAATCAGTCTGGATTAATAATGTTATAGCTATCCAAAGGGGTACTTCTCATCCTAATCGATTTATTATCATGAGTGGAGATATTGATTCTAGAGTTTCAAATCCTAACAATTATAGAGATAATTCTCCAGGTGCCAATGACAATGCCAGCGGTATGGCAGGAACAATTGAAGCAGCCAGAGTTTTGTCAAAGTATACCTTTGAAAATAGCATTATTTATGTTGGTTTATCTGGAGAAGAACAAGGATTATTTGGCGGAAAAGGACTTGCAGCTCATGCAAAAAAAGAAGGCTGGGAGATTATTGGAATATTAAATAACGATATGATTGGAAATATAAAAGGTGTAGATGGGGTAATCGATAACAGAACCTTCCGTATTTTTTCAGAACCTGTTCCTGCTAATGAGACTGAAATCCAACGTAAAGCCAGAAGATTTTATGGAGGCGAGGTAGATGGCATATCCAGACAACTAGCCCGATATGTCAACAAAAATGTAAAAAAATTTATGCCTGAAATGAACCCTATGATGGTTTATAGGTTAGACCGCTTTGGCAGAGGTGGCCATCATCGTCCTTTTAATGATCTTGGTTACGCTGGAATTCGTATTATGGAGGCTCATGAAAATTATACCATGCAACACCAAGATATTCGATTGGAAAATGGTATTGCCTATGGAGATGTTATAGAAGGTGTGGATTTTGAATATGCAAAAAAACTTACTGCAGCTAATGCTATCAATCTTGCTAGCCTAGCTTGGGCTCCTCCCGCTGTAAAAAATTTCTCAATTGGAGGGATTGTGGAGGCTTCAGCAAAATTTAAATGGGAGAAAGTTGATGATCCAAAAATTAGTGGATATAAAATTTATTGGAGAGATACCACAAGTGCTACCTGGCAATATGAAAGATTTGTAGGTGATGTAAATTCATACAAACTTGAAGGTATAGTAATAGATAATTTTTTCTTCGGGATATCTACTGTTGGAAAAAATGGTTTTGAAAGTCCTGTTCTTTTTCCTAATTCGATTTTTAGGGAATAGTCAAAATTATATGTGATGAAATTTCAAAACTTAATTTTACTAATGATTTTATTAATATTTTCCTGTTGTATTAATGAAGTTGATATCAATGAGACAGAAATGAAATTTGTTAATAAGGAACTTTTATTTTATATAAACTCAAAACCTTTTAACGGGTTAGTTAAAGAAAAATATCCAAATAATAATTTAAAATTAGAAATGAACATAACAAATGGATTAAAAAACGGATTAGTAATTCAATATTATATTAATGGAACAACTCAAACAGTTTCTAATTTTATAAATGGTAAACAAAATGGCTCATTTAACTCATTTTATGAAAATGGTAATGAACAACTAACTACATTTTATTTCAATGATTTAAGAAATGGAAGCTTTGAGCGATTTCATCAAGACGGAAGTTTAAATATCTGTGGTAATTATTATTTAGGTGAAAAAATAGGAGAGTTTTTTGAATATTTTAAAAGTGGAGGAGTTGCGAAGTATAATTATTAGTCTTTTTTTATTTATTTTCATTATTGGATGTAATGAAACAGTCCTAAAAAGTGAATTAGTTATTATTAATTGTATTTTTTATTTAGATGATCAACTATATTCTGGAAAGTATAAGCTTCAAAAAGGTGACAGATTAACTATTGGGATTGTAAAAAAAGGAGTACTAAAAAAGGAAGATTTTTTTTTAAATAATAATCTTATAATGAGAAAAAAAAATTCCAATTGTGATGAAGGTTATCAAACAAATTTTAAAGAAAATGGAGAGATCATAAGTGAAGGATTCTTCATGTCAAATAAAAGAACTGGATTGTGGAAAAACTATTTGAAAGACAGTATATATTTTGTTAAATACTAAAAATAATTATTTACTTGTAGTCTTTTATATTGCCCTCTTCTATTTCGTAAAAAAGGGCTAAAATCAAAACTCAAATATAAATCAAAAATTCTTGGAGCATACCGATAAGTAGTATTTAAATCTTGGAATGCAAAAGCATAAGAAACCCCAAAATCAAAATTTTCATATGTTAGACCAACACTTAATCCCAAATTCAAAAAAGAAAAATTATCAAAAACCCCGAATTGTTGATTTATACCAACACTAAATTCCCCCAATTGAAACTCTTGAGATGAATATACATTCAATGATTCACTAGATCTTTTTATTGATGCGTAAGAATACAGATAAGAATATCTTGGCAAGAACCTCCTGTCATATGGATTAAGATTAAATTCATAAGCAGCTTGCATACCAATAGAAATTGGAACTAAAAATTCAATATCATCATCATACGCAATATTAGGTTGATTTAAATTTTCAAATGAAAGACCAACTAAAAAATCTGTATTGTGGAGTATAAATGATGCTCCCAAATTAGTGTAATTTTTTGCAAAGAAAAAGTCAGCTAACGGATCTATGGATTCTTGATTAATATATCCAGTAATTGAATTTATTTGGTCTTCAAAAATTAAATTTGATGGATTTAAATTTTTTGATGAAAAACCAATACTTACAGAAGGTAAAAACCATATATCATTTCCAAATTCAACTTTATATATATAGCTTAAGTTTAAATCGTTTTTCTTATAACCTATGTTTGGTGCGCTAAAGTTATTAAACTGAAGCCCTAAACTAAAATCTAATAAATCAAAAGAATATGACCCATAAAAAAATTTATTGTTTTGTGTCTCATTTGGATTAATCTCAGTTGTTGAATATAATAACCCTGATCTATTCCAGCTATTTAATCCAAAATAACTTGGATTAGAAATATGCATCAACTTGGGTTGAGAATTATAAATCATTTCCTGCGAAAAAGACAGATTTAACAGGAGCAAACAAAAAATTAAAATATTTTTTTTAATCATCATTTTAATATAGTGAATATACCACTTCTTTCAATTATTTGATCGTCAGTTACTCTATTTAATGGAACTCCAGATATACTATATACATAGTAAGGGCTAAATGCATCTAATGTTGAGTTGTCTGCTCTTTTTCCATTCCAGCCTAAAATTGCCTTTCCGTTTCCTCTAGAATCAATTTGATTTGGACATTCACTTCTATTAATTGAACCGTCTTGTGCTTGTTCTGTATATATTAAATTCCCCCTACTATCATAAACATTAAAAGTTAAACTTTCAAATCCTGTAAACAGTGGTCTGAAGTAATCATTTAAACAATCGTTATTAGGTGTAAATACATTTGGAGTGTAAATACTATAACCTCTACCAATAGTTATCGGATTAGTTACAGACTCGTAACATCCTATTTCATTATATATAGTGAGTGTTGGGTAATAAGTTCCTGAATTTCCATAGGCATGAGTAACCTGAGTTACACCAGATACTGTGCCTGAAATATTTATTACTTCTATTTCTGAATTATCTCCAAAGTTCCATTCTAATTTAGAAAACTCTCCTTCTGATTCATCGATAAATGTAACTTCTTCTCTTGCTGGAATTTCATTTACCTGTTCAAAAGAAGGAGATGTATAAGAAAAATAAGGGTCTCCTAGTGCTAGGTTAAATTCTGATTCTACACCACATCCTTCATCTGTTGTAATAACTAATTTACCATATTCAAATGGGGTGTCAATTAATATTTGATAAGTGTCTTCGTCTAGTTTTGTAGTATTACCGTTAAGTGCAACAGGCACTCCATCGTCACCTATATCTTCAGTACCCTTTGTGTCAATATAGAAGAAATTTAAATCCGAAGATGAGTCACTATTATTTACAGCATCTAAAATCAACAAGCCTGGTAAGCCTTCACAAAGTTTTGGATCTACATATGGTCCATCAGTAATTACTAATGTATTATCATCATCAACACTTATTACATCTCTCAAATAATTGAATGGGGTGTCAACTGGATTAGGACAAGTGCTTCCACTTCTAACTGTGTATCTGAAAAGTCCAGCTGGAAGCTCATTTAATGTTGTGAATCCATCAAAATTTCCTAATCCTGGATAAGAACCGTTTAATGGTTTCCATGGTGAATTAATTTGAGAGCTAGTACTTGATAGTGTTGAAGAGACAGGAGTTATTACGGGGCTTGTAGCATCAAATATTTCCCATGAAATATTATAGGGTTCTTGGCCTCCTGTAATTTGTATTGAAATTCTTCCATCTTGGGCACCTAATTCACAACTAACACCCTGGACATTTACATTATTTCCACTAGCATCAACTAAAAGACCGTCAATTGATAACACATCAATATCACCACTAAATACAAAATCTATTGGGTCTGATGCGCATGTTCCATCAGATATAATTAACTGATAAGTTCCTCTTCCTGCTACAAAGTTGGTTCTACCCACAAAACTTGATCCTGGCTCATTTGGATCTGAAGGTGTATAAGTCCATCTAAGGTTATAAATAACATTATCATTATCATCGATTATTGGATTACCACCTATTATAAAGGAAGTATCTAATTCAAATTGAAAACCACTTTCACAAACATCAAACTCAAATTCGGTTTCACCTTCATAAGTTATTGGAACATATGTTTCAACATCAAAAGCGTAGTCTAAACTGCATTCCGTATTAGCGGCATCTTGAGCTTCAACTACATGTCGCCCTTCTGTAAGATTCCTAATAATAAAGTTATTCCCTTGTTTAACAATATTATTTGTGAATGTACTTGATGAAGTTGAGGTTCCTGAAGAAGTTCCAGAGGTGCCTCCATAAATTAAATTACCATCTAAATAAATATTATACGCTAAAGATGTACCTGAAAGTCTAAACGAAAAGTCAGCTTCTACTAGACCTGTTTCGCAATCAAGAATCTCTCTGTTATATACCCTTTGATTGATCATATTAAATGAAGAATTCTTAATCAAACCTGATCTAGAAAATATTTTACATCCGGTTGCATCTGTTACTATAGCTCTATATTTTCCTGGTTGTAAATTATCAATTAAATAAAACCCATCTTTATTCATACTTACATATCCTCCATCTGAAAATTCAATTGTAGTTGAAGATGAGGTTGATGATGAAGCAGTTGATGATGACGCGGTTGAAGATACAGCGCTGTCTTGTGCAACTGACAATTTATACCATTTAATATTATAAGGTTGAACACCACCTGAAAGATTAAGCTCAATAGTTCCAAGTTCTTCAGAATTACATCCTGGTTGAGTAACAGCAGGTGTCTCCCCTACCGTGAATGGATCTTCATTGGAACCATCATCTAAAGTTATAACTTCGGTGGTAGAACATCCAGCGCCATCTGTAACAGTTACTGTATAATCTCCTGCATAATCAAGTCCTGTTATAGTAAGGTCATCAGGGTCAGAAGCAGAACCTGAAGTAGTTCGTTTATAGAGTACTTCTCCACTTGGTCCAAATAATTCCCACAATATACTGTAAGGAGTTGTTCCACTGACAGTTCCACCTGTAATATTTACTCCTAATGATCCTTGAATACCAGCTGAACAGTCAATTGGTTCAGTTGTAGACGCATTCAATTCAATTTTTAGTGGATCGGGCTCATTAATTGTTACTGAACCTAAATTTAATTCTACAATATTTCCAGAGTCATCAAGACAAAGACCGCTGTCTTTAATTTTTACTGAATAAGTTCCTCCCTCAAGCCCATCTAGAGATAAAATTTGAGTTGTAAAACTGACCACTGTAGCACTAGCTCCTCCTGAGGTTACTGATGAAGTACTTGTCGTAAAACCATTTGCAACATATGCTGCACCATTCAAAGAATATGAATATGGCGGATTTCCACCTGTAAACTCAACAGTAAATGCTCCATTAGCTGCACCATTACACAGAATATCTGTTGTTGTAAAATTAGCCTGTCCTACAGCAATTTCATTGAGAGCTTGTAAAGGGCCTGAGGATCCTGTAATGGTATAAGTGAAAGTTTGTTCACAATTTGTTGTAGTGTCTCTTACTATGAGAGTATATATTCCAGCATCAAGGTTTTCTATTCTATTGGTAGTCCCTCTATTTACCCCAAATTGATCTGTCCAAGCAAAAGAGAAATTACCTGAACCACCAGCTACAGATACCTGCAAGTTTCCATCTGAACAATTTGCAACGCTTGAATTATCCACAGCATTTGTAACTGTAAAGTCTGCAGTATCAATGAGTGTTATTGGGTTTGAAGTAATAAATAACGTGTTACATAAATTGTCTGTTACCGTTAAGGTATAATCGGCTGGACTTAGTCCAAAAATATCTTGTGTGTTGAAAGTTCCTCCTCCACTTCTTGTCCATAAAAACGTTAGGTTTGAATAATCACCTGTGTTACCTGCTGATCCACCTGTGATTGTAAAACCACCTGTATCTAATTGAATACTTCCATCATTCCCAGCACATCCCGGAGGTGTAACGGTTATTTTGTTTTGATCAATTACAAGGGCTAAAGGTGTATTTATCTGAACTGTAGAATCATTCCCATTTAGCGAACAGTTATTGGCATCTTTTATTCCAATTTGGTATTGGAAACCTGGGGTAATATTAACTGTTCCTCCTCCGGGAATATTATTTGCATCTCCATCGGAGAATGTATGAGATCCAAAAGTAGCTGGTGACCTTCCAATTTCAGTTCCTCCTGAATTATATAAGATATAAGTTAATTGACCTGTACCTCCACTTCCATTTGCAGTTATTTCTGTATCGCAAATAGTTGTAATAGTAAGTGCTAAGGGATCAGGAGCAGTGATGGTTACAAATGGTGCATCTGCTTGGCAATTATTTGAAACTGTAGTTAACATATAATACTCTGAGCCTGTAACACTACTAAGATTTAGTGTTAATCCTGTATCTACATAAGTATTTGGGTCAGTTATGTCAAGTGTTGTTACTGGAGTTCCTATAGAATTGGTTTGTCTCCAATAATAACCATATGTTAAAGACTGATTAGGGACTGGATTTGCAATAGTAATTGTTCCTGGAGAAGCTCCTGGTTGTTTTGTTCCTGAAAGAGTAAATCCTATTCCAGATGTTTTTGCAATTAAGGTTGCTACACCAACACTTGGAGAATTTCCTATAGCTGTAACGAGTGTAGATCCAGAGTTTGCATCATTTATTAAACCAACAACTTCAGTAATAATCTCAGATTTACTTTGAGCTCTATCATAAATAGCTGGATTATTTGATAGGTTTCCAGTTGCATTATCTACACCTTGAACGGTGTAGGCAAATGGTTGTGGACCTACATTAATTGTAATAATATTCCCAACTGCAAAACTATTGTTAAGCTCAACTGTTGACTGCTGTTTTACAGCTACAAAACCTCCAGTAACAGCCGCAGCATTAACAACAATCGATCCACCGTCATCACTACAGAGAGGATTATTAATCGTATGATTACCTGCCCAGTTGTTGTATTGAACTGGCGGGAATACAGTTATTGAACCACCAAGTGTTACACTAGGTGTACAAGAATTTGGATTGACTGTACTGATACTATATGTAAATGTAGTTTCAGCTCCGACAACTGGTGCATTTCCAAATATCTGAACAGAGTTTCCATCTACTGAAACATTAGCTGCTCTTGTAAAACCTAAACCAGCAGGTGAAGATGAGAATGTTACATCATTAGCACCTCCTCCTAAAGTAAATTGTATTGGAGTGATTGCTGTTTCTTGACATACAGATTGATTCATTGCCGCTGGATCCGCACCAGAGAATACCATTGTAGGTAATGGTTTTACAGTTATAGTTATTGATTGGGTTTGATCAGCACATTGACTAGTGTTTGAGACTGCTCCAGAGACGCCAGTTGTTATTTGAAATGTATAATCCCCGGCAGCATTTGTAATGTCTGGACTACCAAGTATTGTTGCTACTCCTCCATTTCCAGTCGCTTGATCAGGAGCAAAATCTAGAGAAATTCCAGATGGAACAAGGCTTGCATCAACAAACTTAGCATGAGTATTTTGTCCAGTAATATCAAAAATCATTGGAGTCACATTTTGATTTACACAAACATCTTGAGTTGTTGCACCTGAAGCTCCTCTGTGAGTAATCGTTTCCTCTGGAATTACTGTTATTGTCCCTGCTACAGAAATTTCATTTGTACCAGGATTACATTGGTTTACTGTCGTGATTTCGTAATTATAAGTTGTTTGTACTAATGCATTTGGTGCTGTTCCGAATATTACGACATTATCCGGTGAATCTGAAGGATCATTTATCCTTGCATTCGCAGCTCTTGAAAAACCAAGACCAGCATCAAAAGTAACATTTACATTACTTGATCCTCCACCCATTGTGAACTCAATTTCATTAATTAATGTTCCTGCACATACTGTTTGATTTACAATTGCTGAGTCAGGTCCAGAAAAAGCTAATGATGATGGTGGAACAACTGTAATATCAATTTGTTGTGTAGCATCTGCACAAGCACTGGTATTTACCCCGCCAGTTGTAGTTACAAATGAATAAGTAAATGGATTGTTTCCAGCTATAGCGGCACTAGGACTACCTGATATTGTAACAATACCACCCATATTATCAGCGTCCTCAACAAAAGTAAAGTTCATTCCAGCGGGAAGAGTTGCAGGATTTGCAACACTTCCAAAGGTGTTTTCACCTACTACAGATATTACTATGGGGGTTATATTCTCTCCAAAACACACTTGTTGAGCAATTGCACCACTTGTCACTGTTAAAGATTCATCAGGTCTAACGGTTACAACACCTGTTATAGTTGTTTCTGCACATGCACCAACTAAGGGTCCACCTGGATTACTTGTAGTAGTTATTGTGTAGGTATATGACGTTGTTTCAGAAATATTAACACTAGGTGTTCCTGATATAATGAACTTATTAGGTGCCTGTGTATTTCCTACAAGGCCGTCTGGTAAGCCAGCTATTGTAGCATCTAAAGCTCCAACTAGAGTATATGAAATATTTGTTAAAGCTGTATTATTACAAACAGTTTGATTATCATTGGATCCTCCGTCTAGAGTTATAGTAGAATTAGGGAAAACAACAATTCTTACCCTAATATCAGCAGCAGGTACACAAGCATCAGTTATGGCTTGTAAAACAATATCTTCCGTTGTAGCAGTATCAGGTGTACCATAAATTCTAAACTGACCAACAGCACCTCCACCTCCAGGCGTAAAGTCTCCAAATAAACCAGAAGGTAGATTTCCACCAGCCGCAATAGTAACATTTGTTATATCAACTGAAGCATCGAATAAAGAATCGTCTATAAGTGAACCTTGACACGCCTCGATTAAAACATAATCAGGTGCAATACTTGGATTAAATGGACCTCCATTAGCATTTACTCTATCGTCAGTTAATGAGCTAGCATCGTTAAGATCTAAGGTAGCAGTTCCATTAATAATATTTACAATACCTGTAAAAGTAGCAACCGACGAACAACCGTTATCATTAACAGTAGATATAATTTGATAAGTATAACTCACCCCTCCAGCTGGGATAGCACCAGGGATATTTATAACCGGATCAGAAATTAATGAAATTGTTGAGCTTGTAGTTCTAACAAGTGATATTCCTGCAGGTGACCCTAATGCACCGGTCCATGTAACAGCATAAGTTGCAAATGTTGATACATTAAAGTCAATATCAGTCATAGGAGATTGATTACAAAGTTGACTTGGGTTTGCATCACTTCCTGGTGCTACAGAAATCGTTGGAGTATCAACAACTCTAATAGTCCCATTTGCGGTTGCAGGGTCACAACTAGGTCCAAAGGTTGTGATTGTATAGGGATATATTGCAGCAGGATCTGTAGGAGCTCCGAAAATTCTTATGAATTTTCTATTTACTTGGGTAACATTTGGAGCGTTAAGAGTTGGATCGCCTCCATCACCAGTTGTATTTACACGTGATACCGCTACAGAAACTGCATCGCCTGTATTAGATTGAATTGTGAGGGTATTGGCTGCATAAGAAGCATCTACCTGAGGAACATTACTATCTATTAAAGTTTCAAATTGCTGTAATATAGATGCAAATGTACTTGAAACAGCAACTGAATTTACAGTAAAACTGTTTATCACACCATTTACGGTGATTCTATAAATATCTGTATTATCAAAATTAGCTGGATTTCCTGCAAAAGTTATTTCAGTTATCTGAGGAATTTCAGTGTAGGAAGAGTTAACTCCCTGAGGCAGCTGACCTGCACCTACAGTAGCTCCAAGAGCATATCCAGTAATATCCCATT